>JAWVZS010000045.1:0-7788 GCA_033722055.1 Nitrosopumilaceae archaeon | reverse complement strand
CTATTGCCAAAGGTGGCAAAGTCACATGGACAAATGATGACACTGCAGCACACACTGTAACTTCAGGAACTCCAAAAGACGGACCTTCTGGTACCTTTGATAGCAGCCTAGTTATGGGTGGTGCTACATTTGAGTACACATTCAACGATGCAGGAACATATGATTACTTCTGTATGGTTCATCCATGGATGATAGGAACAGTAGAAGTTCGTACTGGTTAATCATACCAGTCATTTTCTAAATTTTTTTTATGAATTTAATAGAAGACTAACTTTATTTAACACACTACTAGTCATGGATCAATTATGACAACAATGGATAAAGCAGCAATTGGATGGTCAATTGCAATTGTAGCAGCAGGTGTTGCAATAGCTTTTGCTGGTCAATCAGGACAAATGCTTACACCAGATGTAACAATTCCTGAACCACCAAAACCAATTGACGAAATGACAGAGCCTACCATGGAAAAAGAAGCTCCTGGTGCTCAGACAACAGATCCGTTTGCTGACATAGCCGAGAAAGTAAAATCCGGTGACAAAGCCAAACCACTCAAAGCTGGATGGGAGAGAATAGAATCAATGCAAGACCCAGGTGTTGGACATGAACAACATCAACTAGCTATTCTATTGGCTCCAAGTGACAAAGTTTATTCAGGTACTCTGAAATATGATGCATCTGAACCAATACAACTAGTTACGTTACATGGTCCTTTAGGACCAGGTGAAGACAAAGGACAGGCTATCTGGACTCCAGATGGTGAGACAAAATTTGCATTAACCTTTGTTGATCCTAAGAAATCTAGTGGAGAATGGATATTTGCCGGAAATGCTTTAGCTGTACACACAATGAAGACCACACCATTTACAGTTGATTATATGATTGACTATACAGAAGTAGCTCAATCAAAGACAGTAAAAACTGGAACAATTACATCAGTACAAGACCCAGGTGTTGGACATGAATCACATCAACTAGCTATCATCTTAGCACCATCAGAGAAGACATTTTCTGGAATTTTGTCATACTCTGCTTCAGAGCCAATACAACTAGTTTCACTTAGAGGACCAATCAGTCAAAGTGAAAAACCAGCAATGACTTGGACTCCAGATGGTGAGACAATCTTTGCATTAACCTTTGTTGATCCAAAGAATGCAATGGGCTCATGGGCATTTTCAGGAAATGCTTTAGCTGTACACACAATGAAGACCACACCATTTACAGCAAGTTATTCTGTAAGTGCAAAGGCAGAGATAGGCAAAACAGTTGATCTGAAAGAAAGCATGAAAGTAACAGAATCTACTTCATCTCCAAAAGCAGTCACAGTTTCAATGCCTGCAGGAACTTCAGTTCCAGGATGTGAGGAGACAAACGAGTGCTACATACCAGCATCAGTAACTATTGCCAAAGGTGGCAAAGTCACATGGACAAATGATGACACTGCAGCACACACTGTAACTTCAGGAACTCCAAAAGATGGACCTTCTGGTACCTTTGATAGCAGCCTAGTTATGGGTGGTGCTACATTTGAGTACACATTCAACAATGCAGGAACATATGATTATTTCTGTATGGTTCATCCATGGATGGTCGGTAGTGTCACAGTAAAATAAGCAAAACCACTTTTTTTCTTTTTCTTAATTTAATTTTGATTTTCTAATTGAACGGTTATACATTACACCAAAACGATGTGCCTCATCACGGGCATGTTGTAAAATTTGTAATGCTGGATCTTTTTTAGATAAAATTATAGAGTTTTTTTTGTTGGGCAAATAGATTTCTTCATTTTCTTTTGCCAAAGATGCACAAGCAAGTTTTATTCCTAGTGATTTTAGTGATTCAGTTGCAGAATGTAATTGGCCTTTACCACCATCAATTAAAACAAGATCAGGCAAAGGCTTTTTTTCTTCAACTAATCTATAGTATCGCCTTTTAATTATTTCACCAATCATTGCAAAATCATCACGGCCTTTTACAGTTTTGATTTTGAATTTTCTATAACCCGATTTATCAGGAGTTCCATTGACAAATCTAGACATAGAGCCTACCGCATAATCAACTCCGTGATTTGAAATGTCAAAACATTCCAAAACATTTGGAAGTGTAGGAAGATCAAGTATTTCTTGTAATTTTAACAAAGTTGGATCATCTCCCTTACTTTGAATTAAATCAAGATTTTTCATGATCAAATCAATCATCTCTTTTCTTTTACCTTGTTTTGGCAAAATTATTTTAACAGAAAATCCTGCTTGTTCAGAAAGAAGTTTTTCAAGCATGTTTTGATTTTCAGGTAGTTGATTTACCACCACAAATTTTGGAATTTTGTGCGTAGAATAGTACTGAAACAAAAAATTTGAGAAATTATTATCTGCTACCAAATCAAAAAAGAATTTGTTGCTATCTCTTATAACGCCATTAAGCATTCTAAAATTCATAACTATTGCTTCTTGGTTTTTTTCAGATATTCCAAAAAATTCTTCATCAGCATTATCAACATATTCCATTTTTTGTTTTGTTTGTAAGCTATCTAATCTCAATAATGTATCACGAATATCCTTAGCACGTTCAAATTGACGAAGGTCAGATGCTTTTTTCATTTCTTCTTCAAGTTTTTGTTTAAAAATTTTAGTTTGATTTTTTCCTTTCAGTACGGATTCCAGAGAAGAAACATGTTCTGAATAACGTTTTTGAGCTTCTTTGAATTCACATGGACCTTCACAGTTTCCTAAATGATATTCTAGACATACTTTTTTTGGCAGTGTTTTACATATTCTAATTTGAAAGGCTTTACGCAGTGTTCCAATTGTTAGTAATTTTGAACTACCTTGAGTGAATGGTCCAAAAATTTTTCCTTTTCCTAAAAATTTTCCACTACGCGTTCTTCTAGCTACTAATAATCGTGGATATTTTTCATCGGTGATTCGCAAATAAGTATATCTCTGCTGATCTTTTAATTCAATGTTAAATCTTGGCCGATATTTTTTAATCATATTTGATTCTAAAATGAATGCTTCATTTTCATTATCAGTTAAAACAAACTCAATATCAGATATGTTTTCAACTAATTTTTTTGTCTTGTAGTTTTGGTTTTTAAGAAAATAAGATTTGACTCTGTTTTTTAGATTTTTTGCCTTTCCAATGTAAATTATATTTCCTACAGAATCTTTCATCAAATAGATTCCAGGATTTGACGGAATCCTTACTTTTTGTATATTAAATGTCATAGCAATTTTTTAAGATATTTTCCAGTATAGCTTCCTGGGGCCTTTGAAACTTGTTCTGGTGTGCCTGTAGCTACCACTTGGCCTCCCTCATCACCACCTTCCGGACCCAAATCTACAATCCAATCTGAATTTTTGATTACATCCAAGTTATGCTCAATGACAATTACAGTATTACCTAAATTGACCAATCTGTTAAGAACATCAAGGAGTTTTTGTACATCAGCAAAGTGTAATCCTGTTGTCGGCTCATCTAAAATATACAATGTTTTGCCTGTACCGCGTTTTGATAGTTCAGATGCAAGTTTTACTCTTTGTGCTTCTCCACCAGACAAGGTAGTAGATGATTGACCTAATTTTATGTAACCTAAACCTACATCAAATATTGTTTGAAGTTTTCGTTTAATTGCAGGAATATTTTCAAAAAACTGTAATGCTTCATATACAGTCATATCTAAAACATCTGAAATATTTTTTCCCTTGTATAGTACAGATAGTGTTTCAGAATTATAGCGTTTTCCTTTACATTCATCACATTTGACATAAACATCAGATAAAAATTGCATTTCAATTTGTTTAACACCATCACCATCACAGGCAAAACATCTACCATCGGCTACATTAAAAGAAAATTGTCCAGGTGCATAACCACGTTCTTTTGATAGTTCTGTATTTGCATATAATTCACGTATCGGAGTAAATGCACCAATATAGGTTGCAGGATTCGATCTTGGCGTTCTACCTATAGGAGATTGATCAATGGCAATTACTTTATCGATGTTTTCAATTCCAGTTATCTCCTTATGACTACCTGGTCTTCTAGTAGATTTGTAAAAATGATTTTCAAGTGTTTTTAATAAAATTTCATTAATAAGAGAAGATTTTCCAGAGCCGGAAACACCAGTAACTGTTACAAATAATCCTAATGGAATTTCAACATCTATATTTTTGAGATTATTTTCAGATGCACCTTTAATTATTAATTTTCCAGATTGGTTTCGGGTTTTGTTTTCTAATTTTATTAGAGAGTTGTCTTTAAGATAAGTTCCAGTTACTGATTTGTGGCCGTTCATGATTTGTTTTACAGTGCCTTCAAAAACTACATTCCCTCCATGAACACCTGCTCCTGGACCTAAATCGATAATCCAATCTGAATTTCGTATAACTTCTTCGTCATGCTCTACTACAATAACAGTATTTCCAAGATTTCGTAGCTTATTGAGCGTTTTAATTAACCTAGAATTATCACGTTGATGTAATCCAATAGTTGGCTCATCTAAGACATATAGCACTCCCGTAAGATTAGAGCCAATTTGAGTAGCTAAACGAATACGTTGAGATTCGCCACCAGACAAAGTAGAGCTTAATCGATTTAATGTCAAATAGTTTAATCCAACATTTTTCAAAAATTCTAGTCGTTCTTTAATTTCTTTTAGTATATCTCTTGCAATATATTTTTCAGTAGCGTTTAATTTTAGTGTAGAAAAAAAATCATAGCAGTTATCAATAGATAAATCACAAATATCCATAATTCCTTTTCCGTTGACTTTTACAGCTAAAGATTCAGGTTTGAGTTTTTTACCATTACATTCATTGCAAGGAGTATCTCGCATGAATTGTTTTAACCATTCACGTTTTGAGTCAGAATCAGTTTCCATAAAAACCCGATGTAGATTTTCAAGTACACCTTCAAATGCATCAGTATATTGCCATGAAGAATCTCCCGTTTTGGAACTATATCTAAAATCAATTAAATCATTAGTTCCATGTAGAATAATATCCAAATGCTTTTGCTTTATTTTATTAATAGGAGTCATTAAATTAAATCCATATTTTTTTCCTACCGCTCTTAATGCTTGTCGTCTAAATGAGGAAAACCTACCACTCCAAGGAACAATGGCTCCATCTAGAATTGATTTAGACTTGTCAGGAATTACCAGATCAGGATCAAATTCCATTTTAACTCCTAAACCATTGCATGCCTTGCACATTCCAAAAGGGGAATTAAATGAAAATGTTCGTGGTTCTAATTCACCAATAGTTAATCCACAATATGGACATGCATTATTTTGAGAAAATATTTTCTCAGACTTTTCTGATGAAATCATTACCTCACCTTTTGAGGCTTTGATTGCAGTTTGAATTGCTTCAAACAATCTGGAGCGTTCAGGTTTTGATGCTTGTAATCTATCTACTACGATTTCGATGTTATGCCATTTTTGTCTATCAAGAGGAGGAATTTCATCGTCTAGGCTCAAAATATCACCATTTAGGCGAATTCTAGAATATCCATCCTTCTTTATTTGCTCAAATAATTTTTCATAGGTTCCTTTCTTTCGTTTAATTATAGGTGACAGGATCAAGATTTTTTTTTCATTAAAATCCTTTAGAACCGAATCACAAATAGTTTCAATTGATTGACTAGAGATTTTTCTACCACAATTTGTACAATGTGGGATTCCTATACGTGCAAAAAGCAATCTCATGTAATCATAAATTTCAGTAGTAGTTCCAACAGTAGAGCGGGGATTCTTACTGGTTGTTTTTTGTTGAATTGAAATTGCAGGAGATAATCCTTCAATTGAGTCAACGTCAGGTTTGTCCATCATTTCTAAAAATTGTCGCGCATAGGCAGAAAGAGATTCTACATAACGTCTTTGTCCTTCAGCATAAATTGTATCAAATGCCAATGTAGACTTGCCAGATCCGGACAATCCACTAATTACAACTAGATTATTTTTTGGAACATCAACATCTATATTTTTTAAATTATGATGTCGTGCTCCACGTATTTTTAATTTATTTTCTGGCATCTTTTTGTTTTAACTCCTTTTCTAGTCTATTTATTCGATCTCTGCATTCAATTGCATTTTCAAAATCTAAATCTTCAGCGAACTTTTTCATTTGAGCTTCTAATTCTATTATATCTTCTGCTATATCATGAGATGACTTTAGCTTAGTATCATCTAATGTAGCTACTTGATCTGGTATAGATTTGATTATAGTTTTTGGAATAATGTCTCTTTCTTTATTGTATTGAATTTGTTTTTCTCTACGTCTTTTAGTTTCATTCATTGCCTTTTTCATAGACTCAGTAACATTATCAGCATACATTATTACCATTCCATTTACATTTCTTGCAGCTCTTCCAAAAGTCTGAATTAAGCTGGTATAGTTTCTCAAAAATCCTTCCTTGTCGGCATCTAAAATAGCAACAAGTGAAACCTCAGGTATATCAAGCCCTTCTCTTAGAAGATTTATTCCTACCAAAACATCAAATTCGCCTAATCTTAATTGACGAATTAATTCAGTTCTTTGCAAACCCTCAATTTCTGCATGCATATAACGAACCTTGATTTGTTTTTTTGAAAGATATTCTGCTAGGTCTTCGGCCATACGCTTTGTTAAAGTGGTAATCAATACACGCTCAGAATTTGAGGTCCGGTTTTGAATTTCAGATATTAAATCATCCATTTGAGTTTTGGTTTTTCTTATATCTACTTCAGGATCCAACAATCCAGTTGGTCTTACCAACTGTTCCACAATCTGATAGGATTTCTTTTTTTCATAATCACTTGGAGTAGCAGAAACAAACAATGTATTTTTGATGTATTTTTCAAACTCTTCAAACTTCAAAGGCCTATTATCATAAGCACTTGGTAATCGAAATCCATATGTTACTAATTCTTTTTTTCGTGAATAATCACCTTTGTACATTCCATGTAATTGAGGAAGTGTAACATGAGATTCATCTATGACTAAGAGATAATCATCGTCAAAAAAATCCAAAAGACAAAATGCTTGTTCGCCAGGCTTTCTTCCGTCAAAATGTCGTGAATAATTTTCTATACCCGAACAATACCCCAATTCCTCTATCATTTCAAGATCATATTTTGTTCTCATTTCTAATCGCTGTCGTTCAAGTTCATTTAATTCAGGTAATCGTTGTTTTAGTTCATTTTTTATTGACTGGATTGCTCGTTCTCTGACATCTTTTGCAATAAGATAGTGTTTTGCAGGAAAAATTTTGAATTGTGAAACTTGACGTTTTTCTTTTAATGAAACATGATCAAGTATAGATATTTTTTCAATTTCATCTCCAAACATAGAGATTCTTACTATATCTTCAGAATATGCAGGAACAATATCAAGAGTATCTCCTTTTACACGAAAATTACCAGGAGCAATCTCTAAATCATTTCGTTCATATCGTGCATCAATTAATTTTTTGATAATATCATTACGACGTATTTCCATATTTTTGTTCAATGTTATACTCAAATCTGCCCAATCCTGAGGATTGCCAAGAGAATAGATGCACGAGACCGTAGAGACTATAATCGTTGGCTCTCCAGAAAGAAGCATGGCAGTGGCTTCTAAGCGCATTTTTTCTATTTTTTCATTAATTTGAGTGTCTTTTTCAATATAGGTATCAGTTTGTGGAATATAGCTTTCTGGTTGATAATAGTCATAATAAGATACAAAATAACCAACATTATTTTTTGGAAAAAATTGTTTTAGTTCAGAATAAAGCTGAGCGGCAAGTGTTTTGTTATGAGATATAACAAGG
>JAWVZS010000044.1:0-7863 GCA_033722055.1 Nitrosopumilaceae archaeon | reverse complement strand
TTCAGATTCAAAGACAAAAATGTTTGATTCAGTAGAAGAGGCAATCAACTCTGCAGTAATGGAGGTAAAACATTGACTGACATTTTTGAACTATTAAGAGGAAATCAAAACGATTCAGATTTCAAGAAAAAAGGAGTCATAGTACAAGGGATTACAGGAACATTTGGCTCATTACATACAAAGAACATGTTAGATTATGGAACAAATATCGTAGCAGGAGTCACTCCAAAGAAAGGAGGTCAAGAATTTGAAGGTATTCCAATTTACAATACCGTAAAAGAGGCAGTAGATGCAACAGGTGCAAAAATATCCATTGTTTTTGTGCCTGCAAAATTCTTCAAAGGCGCAGCAATTGATGCATTAGAGGCAGGAATCAAACTTTTAGTTGCAATTCCAGAACACGTGCCAATCAGAGATACTATGGAGGTATTAGATTTGGCTACAAAGAAAGGGGCAGTAGTAATTGGTCCAAATACACCAGGAATTATGATTCCAGAATTAATTAAAATTGGAATTATGCCACCAACTCCCTTCAAGGCAGGAAACATTGCAGTAATTTCTAAAAGTGGAACGTTACTCTATGAGATTTCAGATGCTTTGACTAGTGCCGATTTTGGTCAATGCATTACAATTGGAATAGGAGGAGATCCAATAAACGGAACTAGATTGATTGATGCATTTGACATGATAAAAGACATTCCAGATTTGGAAGGACTGGTAATAGTTGGCGAGATTGGAGGAGATTCCGAAGAAATACTAGCTCAAAAAATTATGGATTCAGGATTCAAAAAACCTGCAGTAGCTTACATTGCAGGTCGTGCTGCACCAAAAGAAAAGAGAATGGGACATGCAGGAGCAATAGTAATGGGGACATATGGCTCTGCAGAATCCAAGGTATCCATGTTTAACAAAGCAAACATCCCAGTAGCAAAAAGACCAAAAGAAGTGCCTGTATTGCTTGCAGGAAAGATGGGAAAATCCGATTAAATTAAAAGAGAGAGGATTTAGAGAAAGTCAAATGCCAATTACAGATCCTGAGAAAAAACGCATTGCAACAAAGGCACGTCTAAGCATGAGAATTTGCTTTAATTGTGGATGTAGAAACGACATTGATGCAACAAGGTGCAGAAAATGCAGAAATCCATATCTCAGATTGAAAAACAGAAACCTTGGCGTTAAGAAATAGATTCAGTAAATCAGATTTTTAATTAAAACTAAAGACAAAAAAGCTTCTAAATTTTAGAGCAGTTGGACCGGTCGTCTAGTTTGGTTTGGATGACGCACTCACACTGCGTAAGGAAAATAATTTCCCGCAAGGGTCGTGGGTTCAAATCCCATCCGGTCCACCATTAGATATTCTAACTAGTTGTTATCGTATTTTGCTTTTTTCCAATTTAGTTTTAAGAGGTTCCAAATAATCTAACTTCGTGAAGGTTTTAACACTATACTGTCCTCAATGTGATAAAGAAGCAAGTTTTGATCTAAAACAATTACATCAAGAACCACCAACTACAGTACCATGTTATAGATGTGGAAGCATATTGTGTGCATTAGAAGATATCAGTGAAGATGAATTAGTACGCATAGACGAAGTAGAAAACAAAGATGAATTAGTTTGAATTTTTATTGATTTTTGATTTTATTCCTTATCGTCTATAGGTTCGTCTTCTTTCATTAAACCATCCATAATATGACCATGGGACAATTTTTGGAATACAAATACCGAATCAGCTATCAGTAAAACAGCTACTCCAAGACCAATTACAGATATAACAAATGATAAAAATGGCAATTCAACAATATCGGCAATATACGGCTGCATTATTGCAATTATTATCAAAAGAAATCCCACAAAGAAAATATTTCGAAGCAGTCTATGCAATGGCTTTTCTTCTAATTTTCTTGTATTTGCTGGAATCAGTTTAGTAGATAAAACATCAGAAATGTTTGTAACTAATTTTTCAATTTTTCCCAAAAGTGTGATTACCGGATATACTATCAACAATATGCTAATTATTGTTAAAAGAATTTCAGGCTCTATTGCCAATGGAATTCCGGTTTCAGAAATTAAAGATACAATGTCATCATTAAAGTAATCAATAATTGCCAAAATTGCAATGACTATCATTAGATTGACAAAAAATTTCGGTCCATGTTTTCTAAGTAATATGCGAATTTGACTATCATCACCATCAGAAGTTACGATTTTGTTGAAGAATTTTCCAACAATAAAAATTGCATTAAATGCTTTCATTGGAACATACGTGTTCTTATCAGCAAGAGTAGGTAAAACTTTGAGCAATAATGGCATGCATAGCATTGTTGCCAAAGTAACCAACATAGTAACAGGATACAGCATGTCACGTACTGCACCACTATCAACTGCTTGTTTTGCCATAATAAATGAAAATTCTCCTCTCGGAACCATCACAGAGCCAACAGTAGAAGCTCCTGTAATGTCATGACCTCCAATAGATGAGCCAAAGAAATTACCAACAAACTTTCCAACAATAGCTAGAACAATTATTGGAATAGAAATTAAAACCACACTCGGTATAGTGGTGATATTTACAAGCATTCCAATAGATACAAAAAATATTACGCCAAAGAAATCACGTAATGGCAAAATACTTTTTGTAATTCGTTCTGAGTGTTTAGATGATGCAATAATCATTCCCATGATAAAAGCACCAATAGCTGCGCTTTGACCCAAAAAGTGAGCAAGAACTGCCAAACCAAATCCCAAAGCCAGAGAAGTAATGAACGGACCTTCTGGAATATCCAAACCATGGATTTTTTCTAACAATTTTGGGATTAATTTTACACCCAAAGCTACAGAGACTACAAAAAATGTAAGACTCTGTAAAACTAATATTCCAACGCCTGCAGGGTCAAGTCCTTCACCAGATGATGCATTTCCTAAAATAACTAAAAGTAAAACAGCAGCTAAGTCTTCTACAATAAGAATGGTAATTACTGTTCGAAATTCTTTTGTCTTTACAAGTTTAAGATCACGCATTATTCTTAGAGAAATTGCAGTACTGCTTATTGCCAGAATGCCAGCAAGATAAAGTGATTCTAAGTGAGTCCAGCCAAATGAAAATGCACCAATATATGCAAGGAAAAACATTATTGACAATTCTGACATTCCAACTACAATTGCCTTGATTCCTGCCTTTCGTAGTTTGGGAAGAGAAAATTCCAATCCAACTACAAACAAAAGTATGATAATTCCAAGCTCAGCTAAAAGATTGATTAATTCAACATCTTCTACAATTCCCAGGCCATATGGTCCTGCAATCATTCCAATTAAGACAAAGCCAATAATTGTTGGGAATTTTATTTTCTTCATAATTCCAGCGCCAATCATTCCACCTCCCAACAAAAGTGCAAGAAGTGAAAGAAACTCTGTTACTCCAGCGCCTGCCACAACTCAACCCCCATATTGAAACTAAATGCCCTCACAAAAATATCATAGACATATTATCATAAAACCATTGTTAGCAGATTACAAAAAATAGCTTAGTTTGAAATGGTTGCTTTCAGTAAATTCTGTTTTTTTGACAATACCACTAACCCTACTATGGAGGCAATTAGAATTAGTACTACAAATTCAAATTCTGGTATTACATGACTGCCCATAATTGTGATTTTACTTGGACTAGACTCTAATGGAATAATTAATCTGGTACCGTCATTTGATATTTCGACAGTAAAATTGTCAACTTTTTTGTCATCCACCCAGACAGTGTTAGGATTTTCAATTAATTCGAAAGGAAGTGAAATGGTAATTTTTTCATTTTCTGTTTTATCAGACAGATAAAAAGTCAAAGTATTCTTTTGAGGACTTACATCTACAGAGTTGGAGAGTTTTGTATCAAGAATGTATTTGACATCAAAGCCAACACCATACTCATCGAATCCAGATGCTACATTTTTGAGGGTTTTTACCTGTCCAGGGTTTTTAATTACATTTACTGTCCCACTCATCCAAGGATGTAAATGACAAAAATATTCATAGACTCCAAGTTCAGTAAATTGATACCGGAATTCCTGACCAGGTTTAATTAAACCACTGTCAAATAACAATTCCTGATTATCCAAAGTCTCAGCTGCTACTGTATGATCTACAGTATCAGAGTTTTTCCACACTACAGTATCATTTGGAAAAGCTTCAACCATACCATTAGTGTTGCCTGTACTTTGGACAGACCAAAAATATGGTGACTCAGGATCGGCAGCTCCAGTTGGAATTTTTACAAGATGATTAGTTTCTGCAAAAACTGGAATGGTTCCAATTAAAATAAATCCCATAAATACTGGAACTAATAATTTCATAGTATTATTTTTAATAAAGCTCATTAATGAACTTAGAGAAGAAATTAAAACTGATAACTTAGCTGTCATACTATATCCTTTTTAACTTTCAACATAGTAATGAAATGTGATAATGAAATCTAGAACCATCACAATGACTGTAAATAAGAAAACAGGAGACGTTTTTGATGCAATTTTGAATGTACCACCAAAAATAATGCCTGATGCCAAAAAGAACGAAGACGGATGGTGGTCATTTACAGCACAAAGAGGACCTGCTAAACTGAAGTTTAAAGAGAATAGACAGTTAGGAATACTAGATCATGTATTCATAGACCAAGAGGCAAAATGGGACGTTCCAATGAGAGTTGTATCTAGTGGAGAAACATCTGAAATAATTGTGACTTTGGTGAAACCAAACAATTTGACAGACAAACAATTTGATGAACGAGCAATAGAAGTTGAAAACATGATGAATACTATGAAGGAAATCATAGAAAATTCCAGATTTAATATATAAAAATAAAATAAAAAGAAATGGTATTAAGAATATAGAAAATTCATTTTTAGCAATGAAAGTTTTCTAAGCGGATTTTTTGACCTTAACGGCCATTGGTCCTTTTCTACCTTCTCCGATCTCAAATTCTACTTTGTCGCCTTCATTGATAAAACCGTCAACTTCTGTTTTGTGAACAAACAAGTCGTCGCCTGATTCTTTTTCAATGAAACCAAAGCCCTTTGTTCGGTTGAACCACTTTACGGTACCTTGTTCCATTTAATTTCATGAAAACTGTTCTTAGTATATTAAGATAGAGGATTGTGTGTTTTTAGTCTAAAAGTCACGTGGAATGTGATTATTTTCTTTTAGCCATTCAACTTGTGGAAGGGTAAAACGCCAAACAATATCGCCCATTTCGTCATTTTTAAAATCCCAAGGGGCAATTATTACAATATCATTATCTCTGATCCAAACTCTTCTCTTTAATTTACCTCTAATTCTTCCTCGTCTAGTAACACCATCAGTACATTTTACCAAAACGTTTTCACCGCCTAGAATTTTTAAAACTCGTCCAAAGAGCTCTTCTTCTTCAGGTAAGCGGATCTCCTTTAGTGCACTCTCACTCTTTACTTGTCGCTTTCCCATTGCGAAACTACACATTCATGCCATATAATTGTGGGGTTTATAGGACAAATTTATAACAAATTTTTTAAGTAATAAACGGAGTTTTTGATTTAAATGGAAAAGATCACAAAAACATTGCCAGTACTAGCGGCAATCATGACAATTGCTATCTTATTGAATCCATCATCAGTTATGGGAGCAACACAAATTCCCGATGATGTAACAACTACAGTAACTCCCTTAAATGACGATGTAAGTCTTGAGAAAACAATTACTACAATGTACATTCCCAAAGACAATACCCTACCATGGGGATTTGTAAAGGGAACAATAGATGATCCTGCAGAAAGATATCCTGTAATAATCCAATTTATACAAAACGATGAACCAGTCCATGTAGCTCAAGTGAATGTGAATGGTGATGACACATACGAATACAAGTTTAGAGTTCTAAACGTTGATCATGAAACTGGTGAAACCATCAAGGTATTTCAGGGAGAATATGTAGTAAAGATCTTCAAGGTAATCAACAATAACATAGAAACAATCTAGACCCTAGTAGGGTGTTCCTTTTTCTCTTTGTTTTGCCATGGCTTCAATATACCATTCAAATTCATCTACAAATTTTTTGATTCGTCTTTCATAATTTTCATCAAGTAAATTGCCATCATCATCAAAAACTTGTTTAACTTTAGAGATTGGGAGTTGAGACGGTATTGCAGGTGCTCCCAGTTCTGCTAGAACTTGACGTAAATGATTTCCAGCAAGAATGCCGCCAAAAGGGCCAACAGAATATGAAACTATAGCAGAAGGCTTGAAAAAATATTCTTCCAAAAAATAGTCCAGAGTATTTTTCAATGCAGATGAAATACTGTGATTGTATTCTGGAGTAACAGGTACTATACCATCTGCTTCTTTTAGTAAAGTATGCATGTTCTGGAGTTTTTCAGGAGGATTTTTCATTTCTTTGTACATTTTATCTAATAACGGTAAATCCAACTCTAATGGATCAATCAAATTTACAGTGTGATTTCTTTGTTTAAGATAATTTAAAACCCATTTAGCAACTTTGATTCCTTGGCGTTCATTTCTAACGGAGCCTACGATGACTACAATTTTTGACACAGTTTTATCATCTTCTAATTAATAAAATAGTTTTTTCCAAGTCGAACAAAACATATACTGAATATCAAAGTAGTCAGATTAAGAAAATGAGTAAAAATTTTTGGCATGATATAGAGTCTGGGGTAGATATTCCTGAAATTGTAAACGTTATTGTGGAAATACCAAAAGGTTCTATGAACAAATACGAATATGATAAAAAACATAATTTAATGAAATTAGACAGAGTGTTATTTTCTCCTTTTCATTATCCAGGAGATTATGGAATCATTCCACAGACACTTTCAGAAGACGGAGATCCGCTAGATGCTCTTGTATTAGTTACAAACCCAACATTTCCTGGCATACTTATTGAAGCAAGGCCAATTGGCTTGTTGCAGATGAAAGATGATGGAAAGCTAGATGACAAAATTATTTGTGTTTCAACCAACGACCCAAGATATCTACATACATCTGACATTCAAAATATTGAAGACCATTATCGTTCAGAGATTGCACACTTTTTTCAAGTATACAAGGATTTAGAGGGAAAGAAAGTAGAAATTTTAGGATGGAAATCATCAAAAGAAGCAAAAACAGTCATAATTGAATCAATTAAAAGATACAAAAATACGCTGAAAAAATTCTAAAATACACATCAGAAAAAATATGAATAAATCATGAAAAAATATTGTGAGCATTTTACAGAGTCAAAGGAATTAACTGCAAAAACAGATACTTGTGAAGAATGTAAAAAAGAGAAACTACCAGTAGTTGCAGTTAGAATGTGTCTTACTTGTGGTCACGTGGGTTGTTGTGATTCTTCAATAGGAAAACATGCCACAAAACACTTTGAAGAGACAGGACATCCTGTAATGATGGCATTACAAGAAAGCAGTTGGAAGTGGTGCTATATCCATAAAGAGTATTACTAAATTGATAAACAAATACCATTGATTTTTTAATGACTCAAAAATAGTGAAGAAGATGGCCCAATACAAACTTCAGAAATGGGATCTTAGTGAACTAACAAAAGATCCAAAGAGTCCAGCGTTTCAGAAAAAAATCAAAGAATTAGAAAAAATGGCCGACGATTTTGCTAAAATCAAACCAAAACTGAGTTCAAAAATATCTTCAAGAAAATTCATGTCACTGCTTAATCAGCTAGAAGATATTTCAGAGAAAATGAGCATACTAGGCGGTTATGCATCTTTATCATACGCATCTGACACACAGTCTGATGAAGCAACAGCATTACTGACTAAAATGAGTAAGTTAGGTTCAGAAATTTCCAATAAAATTTTGTTTTTTGATTTATGGTG
>JAWVZS010000043.1:0-7863 GCA_033722055.1 Nitrosopumilaceae archaeon | reverse complement strand
AGCAATAGAGTTGAAGAAGTTAAGACCATCATCATTAGACCACTTTAACTGATAGCGTTTCTTGATAGATTCCCATGTATCATAACAGCCCATATACTTGGATAGAGATGCTAATGCCTTCATTACTAAGAGGCGTTTCTGGTCAGATAGAGTGAGTAGTTCTTCTGCATTGCCAGTAGTAAGAATATGTGAGAATCTTCTAGCAAAGCATTTTTGCATCTGTACTGTAGCGTATTTGTAATTACTCTGTAGATATGAGATGTAACGTTCCCAGAAGCTATCATCCAGCTTAGCAGTTATGTTTGGTAAGGTAAAGGTCGCGGGTTCGGATCCCGCTCGAAGCTTTTAGTAATTTTTTATCAATAATTCATAATGGCCAGTTCGTTTTTTTGAATTTGAATTAATTGATCTGTTAGCTTCAATTTTTTGGATTTTCCAGGGCTTGGTTTCAAATAGATTTTTTACTTGATCTGAATCAGAATTAGATACCATCACCTTGCACCCTTTTGAATTCAATTCAGAGCAAAGTTGGCCTAGTCTAATTAGATCTTTATCGGTGAAATCCTTATTGGTATAACTTGTAAAATTAGCAGTGGAGCTAATAGGTTGATAGGGAGGATCAAAATACACAAAATCACCTTTTTTAGCATCATCTAAAACCGACTCAAAATCACGACATAGAATTGATAGATAGCTTGATTGTAATACTCTACTTACTAAACGGAGGTTTTCTTCATTTACAATATTTGGATTCGTATATCTGCCAAGAGGAACATTAAACTTTCCCCTACTATTAACTCGATACAACCCATTAAAGCAAGTCCTGTTAAGAAACAATAGTCTAGATGTTTTTTCCACATCGCTACGAGGGCGACTATCTCTAACAGAATAATAATACCGCTTAGAATCTCTGTGGTAATTTTTTGCATGGTTTTTCAACGATGAGATTAATTCGTTAACATTTCTTTGAATTGTAACATATGCTAAAACAAGATCAGAATTCAAATCAGATATACTACATTTTTGTTCTGGTCTTTCAGTCAAAATATGAAATAGTAATGCCCCACCTCCCAAAAATGGTTCAAAATAGGTTCCAAATGAATTAGGTAAATTTTCCTTCAGTATAGGAATGAGTTGACGCTTTCCACCTGCCCATTTTACAAATGGTTTAGGTGTATGCGAAATTTGACTGTATACTTGTTTCAACAACCATTATTGCAGAATTTATTATCACTGGTTGACATAAAATTATTTGATCTTGAACTAATTTTTTCCTAGTTCAAAAAGAGCTTAAATACAAATTTCGTACAACAGGAAATTTTGAAAATTCTAATTCAACATTACGAATATGATTAAGAAAATGAAAAGGAAAGGTTGGAGTTTAGTCCCACTTTGACCAAGCGGCCATCCATCTGTATGTCCAAGTATTGAGTTTACAACCCAATGCTGCAAACGTTACCGACAATACTGCACCTGCTCCAGCACCAAGGGCTACTGGACTGTTATAGAATTTACCTACTTGAGGTTCTATTGGTGTCATGTATGGTGGCAATGTGGGTCTTGGATATTTGAATGCCGTTTCTAGTGGGTCTGCTACTGTTATCAGGTTTACCATATTGAATAATGGTAAAGACATTCCTACAAGTACACCGCCAAACAGTATCAAGCTGTGCTTATTCTTCTTTGTAGCCCAGTATACCAAATCAAGCAACATTGCTGATGGTAACCAAACTGGAGTTACAATGAAGTCATATGGATATCCAAGTGCAAACCATGCACCTTTTGCAATCCATGTGTATACTGTCATAATTAGGCCGTAGTACGTTGCTGTTCCTGGAACACCTGTGAATGTTAAGTAATAGGTTGCACCTACTACGAGCATCAAGGTTTGCGATATTGAGAATACCGTGAATGAAGTCCAGGCCCAGTCAGTGTAGAAGATGTAGTCACCTGCGTTGATTGTTAACAGTGTAGAGTTAACTGCAACTACTACTATGAATAAGTAGTGAGTACATCGTCTAAGCCAGACCATTATCCAGTAGATGAAAGGGTCAGTATATAAAATTTTAGTGGTGTTATGAAGATCGTTATTTTGAGCATAAAATATTGTTTATTTTTGTAAATTGAAATGAAAAAGAGGATGTCGGAAGGATATTCCTTCTAATTACCGACGAATAAGGATATGATTACTGTACCAACTGCAGTACCGGCTATGGTTCCTGCAACGATACCATTACTACTCTTGTTTGAGCCTTCTTCCATGACTTTAACACAGAATATGTAACCAGTTGCCTCAATGATTGTGAGTACAATGAATGCATAGTGACCACTTGGTGTTGGATATGCCCAAGGATAATAGAAGTATCCTGCTGCGGTACCACCAAAGGTTGCTAACCATGCTGCGATGTATGAAATGGTAATCATACCAGTCATGTTCTCGACACGTCTTCCTATCATCTTCTCGACGTCTGCACTGGATGCACCACCAGCACCTCCGCCTGAGCCGAATCCTTTCGGTAGAGTCATTCTGCAAAATATTCTAAGAAGAATCCTTTTAAGTCTTTCTTAAAATCTGAAAAAGGTACGATCTACGGCTTTAAAAAAAATTAATAAAAAGAAAAAAGTGCATTTTGCACGTTTTTTGTCTATGGGATTGCTCTGCTGTACAATTTGCCTTCTAGAGCCATCTTGTACATTTCAGCAACATATGGGTTCTCACCTGGAGTTTCTGCACCTAATTCTACGAGTCTAGCATATACTCTGACTACGTATGCGAGTGCACCCATGAATGCAACAACTACACCCATGTTAAACATCCAGTGATTTGGTACTGCAAAGATTTCTTCTACAAACCAGAAGTGCCACATCTCATTGACTCCAATTGTAAACATGGTTGCAAGATAACCAAGAATAGTCATCTTCAAGCCAGTGTTCATAGAGTTATTTGGACCTCTGAGAACTGGTACTCTTCTATCATAGATAGCAACAGAACCCCAACCAAGTGGTAGAGCTATAAAGTGAGAATATAGCCACCAGTGAGCTGGTGTAAATGCACTATCTCTAATAGATGTCTGATGTAAAGAACCATCAACGAAGTTATCTACTTCGACTGATGCTGCAGTAGATCCCATAGCAATGACGATGAGCCAGATTTTCTTTAGTCTCTGAATCTCAACTTCTTTTGGGATTAATGCGGGCATCTGTGCCATAATTCAAGAGATGTAAATTTGACATATAAAGGAAGAGTTCTAAAAAACTAATTTTTCAATATAACTATTCTATAAAATAAATAAATCATTGCAAAAATTACAATACTTAGTTGAATAATAAATAATATTTTTAATGAATTTTTATGTGGTTTCGTTGTTTAACATTAATGTAAATCACTGATTTCGGTTTATCGATCCTCGTCATTAAGGTAAAACATATAACGATGTCTAGCATCTTCCAGATTATTAAGGGATAACTATGGTCGACAAAAAACTAATCGTATTAGGACTCAGTGTAGTACTTGCATTAGGTACCATTGGTTTCAACTGGGTTGAATCAATTCTACCAACAGCAGAGGCACACGGTGTCCAAGCACAACTTCAGAGTCGTTTTATCCGAATTGAAGATGAAACCTTCAACAGACAATCTCTACAGACTGGTGAAACTTTGACATTACAAGGTCAACTAGTCAGTCTTGTAGAAAGAGACCTTAGAGGATGGATATCTATATTCTCAGAGTCTACAAATGCTGGAAATAGATGGGAAGTCTTAGCAAGAGATCCACCAGGAAACGTCTTTGACATTCCAGGTAACTCAGTTCAAGATTATTCCATTTCTGCAAAAGCACTTGAAGCTGGTGTATATCACGTACACACACAACTCAATGTTGCTAATGTAGGTCCAGGACTTGGACCAGGTCAAACAGTTGTCGTAGAAGGTGACCCAATCATCAAACCAATTCCTTACACAAACATTGCATATCAATCAATCATAATTGGTGTTGGATATGTCATTACGTTTGCAACACGACCCTGGCAAGTAATCTAAACAAACCCTACCTTTTCCTTTTCATTTTAATTCAAGTCCTAATTCAAGATTTACAAAATCTTTTCAAGAAGAAACCATTAGAGAAAATGTGTTAGATTTCAAGATAATCAAGATAGATATTTTTCAATCTTATTTTTTTGGAGAAGTTGAATTTCGGTCAGACAAATACAAGATCAATATTCAAAATCAAAAGAGAGGTAAAGTGTTGAAATTACCTTTTGGAATTATTCCAAAAAAAGAGAAAGTGATTGTACGTCTTACTGGTCCCAGAGATATTTTTGTTGAAGATTATTTACCATACAAAGGGGAATCAGAATGGGTGGAAATAGATTCTGATGAAATTACATACTTTATGGCAGATCATCAGGACCAGTTTGACACTTTGGAAATAGCAGATAGTTAAAAGAAAGGACTTTAAGTAATCTTCCAAAAGTTCTTTTTATGATTTGGCCGGGAATGGGTGATCCCTACAAAAGAAAAAAAACAATAAAATTTCTAATTATTACGGCCATAATAGGAATTTCAGTAGCTGCAGCTAGTACTGCAGTTCAACAATTAGTCAACACAGACAATCCACTCAAAGTTTGCATAAATGAACGAGACACACCATACAAGATTTCAGCTACCTTGGACCTGTATGTAGATGGACAAAAAGCAGAGATACCTGCCAATGTGGGCTTTAAGGACGGATGTCAAAGAACCATGTACACATTATCTGATGATGGTGTGATATACGCTGAATGGGAAGAGGAATATCCATTTGAGATAGGACATTTTCTATGGATGTGGGATTTTCCATTAAGAGATATGGACCAAAGCAAATCTACAATTTATGTAAACGATAAAGAATCTCCTCATTTCATAAATCATCCATTCCAAGATGGATACCACTACAGAGCAGAATTTACATCAAAAGCTTATGACGAGTCAAAAGATCAAGACTTTTTGCCAGAAGAATAATTTCAAAAAAATAGACCAAGTCTGACTTGTTTGAAAAATAATGAAAAGAAGAAAAGAAGTGGTTTTTACCAGTATTTTCCGTTGTCTGGAATTAGACCAATACCTTCTCTTTCAAAGTGTCTGTCCAATTCGTCGACCCATCTTTCACGGTTGTCTTTGTAAGCCCATCCGTGAACACGCAACCAGAATGCAATAATTCCTAGAAGGAATATTGTAAACATCATGGTTCCAAAGATGTAGATCATAACATCGTAGAATAGTGGATCATAGTTTGGACCTAATTGACCTGTAAGTGAAGACAGGATACTTAGGAAAGTTCCTATGATAGGAGTCATCAATAATGCGGGCATATTTGTGCGATATATAGATTTCTGTCATTATCAAAAAGTACGAGATCAGCAATACGCACTAGACGTAGTTTAAGAAAATAGAGAAAAGGAGGTATTTTGATTAGCCTCTGCCCATTGCAGCGTATTTGCCTGAACGTGCTCTTACAAAGAAGGCCGTTGCAATTCCACCAAATACTGCTCCTGCAATAATTGATGCACCAACTACACCGCTAGCATCGAGGTATGGAGTTCCTGAACCACTTGATGGATTTGCCTGGGCTGCTTCGATTCTACGTTGTGCAAGCTCAAGGTTTTCTTCAAGAGTTCCGGCACCGGTCTCACCTGCTTGTCCCACGTTACCCATGTATTGAGCAAATGCAACAGCACTTGTTCCATAATAACCTAGAACAAAGACTGCAAGTAGTCCAGTTGCGAAAAGTACTTTTTTATTCATACCGTTTACCTGTCGTTGGAAGGCTCCAATAGTTATTTAACTTTTTTTCTTTTGTATAAAATCAAGCCTTAGGTGTACGAGATCCGTATAAGTAACGTTTAATTTTGTTCTTCCGTCAGGAACCTGCATGGGAAGAATGCATACTCACAGACATGGAAAATCTCATTCCATTAGACCAGTCACTATTAGAGCACCATCTTGGATATCACAAAGTCCAAAGGAAGTAGAAGAGCTTGTAATAAAGTATGCAAAAGATGGTCTTACTCCAAGTCAAATTGGAATAAAATTAAGAGACCAACATTCCATACCATTGGTAAAACCAATTACCAAAAAATCAATTGGTGAAATTCTCACAGAAAATGATCTAAAACCCGAAATGCCAGAGGACTTGGAAAACATAGTCAAAAAAGCAGTAGGCCTACAAAAACACCTCAAAGCAAACAAAGGTGATAGAAGAAACGTACGTTCACTTGAATTAATTGAAGCAAAAGTCCATAGACTATCAGTTTACTACAAAAAAGTAGGTCAGATTCCTAAAAACTGGAAATATAAATCCGTGGTTGCTCAATTAGAGTAATGGGTTTTTCCTTAGATGAATCACTTTCCCTTTTCAAAGATAAAATTAATGATTGTATAAAATCAGGAAAATCCATAGCCGTTACTACACATATTGATTGTGACGGGCTAACATCGGGTAGCATAATCACTAAAGCACTAATCAGAGCAGGAGCTAAATGTACAGTTAGAACTTCAAAAGAATTCAACGATAATGTTATCAACAATCTGAAAAAAGAATCAAGGGATTTTCAAGTAATTACTGATCTTGCGGGAGGTTTTGCAAAGGAATTAGATTCTGAATTTGGTGATAATTGGATAGTACTTGATCATCATGAGATTTCTGAAGAAGAACAAGACAGCCCAAATGTAATTAATGCATGGAAATATGGAATTGATGGAGGTAGTGAAATTTGTGCAGGTGGAATGGCATACCTTGCTGCAAACGCATTAGATGAAAACAATTCAGATTTGTCGGCAATTGCTGTAGTTTCAGCGTTAGGAGACAGACAAGACCAAGGTGAAAAAAAATCATTTACTGGTAAAAATTTTGAAATTGCAAATACCGCAAAGGAATTAGGGTTTTTAGACATAGATTTAGATTTGATTTTAGTAGGTAGAGAAACTAGACCTCTACCAGATGCACTTGCATTTACTTCACAGCCATTCATAGAAGGGTTAACGTGGAATCGAGATTCTTGTCTTTCCATTCTCAATTCCTCAGGAATTAAATTGAAAGATGGAGGCCGTTGGAGAGTTCCAGCTGAGCTAAATGAGGATGAAAAAAGAAAAGTAATTGAATCAATAACCAAGTTTACCTCAGGAAAAAATGCCACAGATATTATGTCAGAATTAATTGGATATACTTACACATTTCCACATGAGGACAAACGTAGTTTTTTGAGAGATGGAAGAGAGTTTTCTACCATGCTGAATTCATGTGGCAGAATAAGCAAGTCTGGAGTTGGAATTGCCATATGCATGGGAGATAGAAATAAGATTCTAAGAGAAGGGGAAAAAATTCTTTCCGAATATAGAAAAATGATTCGAGAATATATGAATATAATAAATAATGAAAGATGGAGAGTCGCTGAAAAACCTGCATATGTTATGGTTAATGGTGAAGGAATAGTTCCTGAAACAATGACTGGAACCATATCATCTCTAATTGCAGGATCTCCAAAAAATGCAGGAAAGATCATTATTCTTAGAACAGGAGGCGAAGAAAATACGATCAAGTTTTCCTCTAGAAAATCCTTTAGTTGTAAATCTAATGTTAATTTGAGTGAGTTAATGAGAAAAGGAGCTGAAAAATTTGATGGTGTGGGTGGAGGCCATGATGCTGCAGCTGGAGCGAAAATAACCAAAGACAAATTAAATGAGTTTTTAGACTATTTGGAGGCCAATGTCGATAACGTGTCAAGTACAAGTAAGTCTCAATAATTTAACAAAACAAAAAGCAGAATCAGTAAAAAAAGCATTAGAACCAGATAACATAGATTTTCCCAAAGGGTTAAGCTTAGAGGT
>JAWVZS010000042.1:0-7881 GCA_033722055.1 Nitrosopumilaceae archaeon | reverse complement strand
TGTGGCTTTTAATTTTGGCAAAACTGAAGAACAAATTAAAGAAATTCTCACAAGGTCATCTAAAAAACTCTTAGCCGAACGTGAAAAACGTATACGTCCAGGATTGGATGATAAAGTTCTTACTTCTTGGAATGCATTAATGATTACTGCTTTTGCAAAAGGCTATCAAATATCTCAAGAATCAAAATATTTGGATGCTGCAGAAAATTGTGTCAAATTCATTGAAAAAAATCTCTTTGATGGAGAACAACTTTTACGTACATACAAAGATGGTAAATCAAAAATTCAAGGATATTTAGACGATTATTCATATTTTGTAAATGCACTGCTAGATGTTTTTGAAATAACTTCCAATCCAAAATATCTGAATCTGGCAAAAAAACTAGCTCATTATGTTGTAGATCACTTTTGGGATTCTGAAAACAATAGTTTCTTTATGACTGCTGATAATCACGAAAAACTAATCATTCGCCCCAAAAGTAATTATGATTTGTCAGTACCATCAGGTAATTCTGTTTCTGCTTTTGTCTTGTTGAAATTATATCATATTACTCATGAAAATAATTTCCTAGATGTAGCTACCAAACTACTTGAATCTCAGGCACAAATGGCTGCAGAAAACCCCTTTGGGTTTGGCTTTTTCTTGAATACAATGTATCTCTATTTGAAAAAACCTACAGAAATAACCATTCTCAATACAAAAAACAAAGAGTTATGCAAATCAATCTATGAAAAATTTATCCCTGAATCAATAATTGTTAGCGTGAATTATTCTGATAATTTAGATTCGTTACAAAAGTATCCATTTTTTGAAGGAAAAAATTTCGATGAAAATAAAACCCAGGTTTTTGTCTGTAAGAACTTTACTTGCTCATTACCACTTGAGAAAATTGATGAAATCGAATCTCATCTTTAGATCTTTTTAAAATCTGCTGACATCAATTGACCTACTTGAGGCCTTCCCATCTTTTCATATGTTGATTTTGGCATTGTGATTGCAATCTGTGTCTGTTGATAACTTTTTACTTTGATTGTAGGTTGAGCTTGAAGAATTGCTTGTAATAGAGGCATCACTTGATCTTTTGTCTCTGCATCTAATTTTTTTGCTACATTTTCCATGATCATCTGTTTTTGTGATATGGGTTCAGTAGATACATTTTCAATCAGGGTAAGTTGTACTACTTGACCATTATCTACAATTTGTGTTACTTTGTATTCATTTACATTTGACATGTTATATGACTAGTCTCAGATCATTTATCTTTAGCGCATAGCAAAAAAAAGACTCACAATCATCATTACAAATGCTCCTCCTACTCCTAATCCAAAAATAATTTTGCCCCCTTTGCCTTTCACATTTTTAACTAAATCCAAATACATTAATGCCTTTTCTTGATCTTACTGATAATTTCTACGTAATCGTTTTAATATTTACAACGTAATTTTGTTTATCGCAAGCCAGACCAATATTGCACTATTCTGCGATGATGCGACCATGTCCCAAGACTAGTTGGGAGGTGCCATTTGGCACCTCCTAAAAATTAACATTTAATCTTCTTTTTTAGGCTCTGATTCAGTGGTTGTCTTGATGGGATGCAAAATTGATTTTTTAATTTGAGGAGCTTTTTCCTTTAGAATTTTGTGGAATTCTTTAATGTCTTCAAGAGTTGGACTCTGCTGTTGATTCTGATATGCCTGCAAAAACCCTGAATAAACACACCCTACAATAATTCCAAACGATGTATCTGGCACTGAGCTAATTTCGGGCTGGTATTTTTCAGCCATATCACGGTATGCCTCAGATTCGCTAATGTAATAATCAATTAAACTATCAATGAATTTCTTGTTTGCTTCTGAAATGGTCATTATTTCCCAACACTGTCTTTGTTTATTTAATTTTCTAGTGAAACTTAATTAATTATTGATCTGACTTTGGAATAATTGTGTGGAATCTAGATTTTGATGATACGTATTTTCGTGTCTACGACTCGCAAAAACTAATTGCAGGTTATTTTGATCCTGATTATGGAGAAATATTTCCAAAAGAAAATGAAGAAGAAATTATTTCTCAAATGATAAAAAACCACGAAAAAGTTTCTGGGGGTTATCTTATGGTGCCTCTGATAAAATTCGGTTTGTTTGATACTGATTTAAACATCAATATTGATACCTTGGAAAATAAAATATCTGCGGTATCTGACAGAATCAAAAAATGGAGAGATTTTATCACAACAACTGGAAATACCACACACTACATTGGAATCTCTCATACTGATCAAGATATGCTGACAATTACATTTCCTCTAAAGTTTTCTGAACCTACTAAACTAGAAAAGAAAAGCCTACTTGCAGAACTGGAACCTACTTTGAATTTGTTGCAGAAACTAAATTTGCTATGAATTTATTTGGAAATCTAGTAATTCCTACATACGCTGAAACAGAACCTGCCAACAATATTGCAGAACCAATAGGAAATTCAGGAACTGCGGCATACTCCTCAGATTCTGCTAACAAAGAATAATCATAGATATTTTCTGTTTGTTTTTGATCAAGTATTGGTAATACAAAATAAGCCTCATCATTTGCTCTTAGATAGTCAGGTTCTGTGTGAGTTTTAGATACTGCTGCAACATTCCCATCTTTATCGTATAATGTGGCTATTACTGAGATAGTATTTGCTGTTATATCCCCATTATTTGCTACAGTTCCTGTAATCATTAGATTATCTAGACTATCTTTTTTCATATCTGATGATGTAATATCAATTACTTGGCTTTTAGGGGCACTTATTTTGAAATCCACATCTAATTCGTATGAGTGTACTTGTTTGGAGTTCTTATCAGTCAAAACCAAATCAAAAGGACTCTTCATTTCAGGCATTATTGTATTGACTAACGATGATGTTTCTTTTGTTGATATTATGTTCTTGTTTACATCGTATAGAGTTACAAATACCTGAATCTGACGTAGTGGTACATCTAGATTGTTTTGAACCTCGCCTACGATGTGAACTGATTCATCATCGCCTACGTATTTTTTATCATTGATGATCATTACTTCAGCAGACGCGTAAGGCACTGCAGCAGATAAGATAATTGCCAGTATTAGAAACCCTTTCATAATTTTTCTAACCGTATGTCATCTAAAGAAGTTTATGGCTTGAGTCCTGCTTTTGCAGCATTAAACTCACTCAAGGCAGCCATCTCATAATCAAAAGATTCCTTTAACTGTAAATCTGATCTTGTTTTGTATGCGTTATCTCCAGTCTTTAACCACTCAATATACTGAATGTCGCTTTCCAACTGTGTCTGAGATGATAACTTGAATAATTCTACTGCTGTAGTGAATGGTTCTGGCGGTTCTAATCTGTCATATCTTGGTATAGTGTCTTTAAAATCTGACACATGCACTTCTAATGATTCTAACAATTCTTGTTTTGTAATGTCTCCTTCTTCCCATTCAGTAATTTTTGAATAAAATTGAGTTTGAAGTTCTTTTACGTCTCCTTGTATTTGTTCTAACTCGTTTCCAAAAACAAGTCCTTTTTGTTTGACTTGGTCAATATAGTAATTGTAGCCTATAATTCCGCTTACAAGAACAATTGCAATTCCTGCAATAATGATATTGTGTTTTTTTCTTTTCTTCAAACTTAATCAGTATAGTTGCCATCAGAATCTAATTTTAGCTCAATTGTCATGACTGTGCCGCTGATAAAAGATTCATTACGTATGGTCCTTACCCTTGCAATATCTAGATGATATGGCCAAATCTCTACTACAATTGCACCTACTTTGACGTTATCTGGTGCATCAGTTAAAACAATGTCTTCTTTTTTTACCCCATGCAATTCTAATTGATGTAGTGCATGTTCCACTAATGGTTCTGGATTGTTGTGGTTTATTGCCCAAACAGTTCCTTCATAATCGATCTTTTCCATTTGTTTTGAACCTAAATTAACTCATATAACAATTATTCGGGATTTATTATGTTAAGAGTCATAGTACTTACGACTCGGGATAATTTTCTAACACCTGATATTGTTTTTTCAAATCCTTCTTGATCATCGGAATGAATTTCAGCAATTACGTCATATGCACCAAATGTAAGATATGCATTCTTGATATTCTCCATTTGTTTTAATTCTTCAACAATGTATTCTTCTGCACCAAGATCACAATTTAGTAAAATATACCCAGTATGCATTTGTTATTGTTTAATTCTTGATTTACTTTTCTTAAAGTTTTGCATTAGTATCTTCGTCTAGAGCCGTATCCGCCGCCTCTGCCAAATCTTCTTCTGCCCTGTCTTCTTCTATCTCTTGGGTCGTCTCTTTTGTTACTGAAATTACGTGAGCCGCCTTGTCTTGATTGATATCCGTACCTTCTTGTTGGTACTTCTCTTTTTAGTGGGTCTGGTATTGAAACCTCGATTCCCATTTCTTTATTCAAATCTGTCATCTTTACTTTAATCTGACGTTTAATCACATTCCAATCAGAAATTGATGAATATGATACGAGAGTTATTGCTCTGCCTTTAGCACCTGCTCTTGCAGTCCTTCCAATTCTGTGAAAATATACCATTTCTTGATTTGGAACATCATAATTGACTACCAATTGTACTTGAGGTACATCAATTCCTCTTGCTGCAACATCTGTTGCAACCAAAATCGCTGCTTTACCACTTCTGAATTTTGACATTGATTGCTCTCTTCTGTGTTGTGACATGTCACCTTCAATTGCAACTGCATCATACTTTGCCCTATGAAGCATTTTAGCAACATCTCTTGTTCTGTGTTTGGTGGAACAAAATACTATACATTGGCCCCTGGTTTCATTGATAAAGTCTAAAAGGAATTTTTCTTTCTGTTTGTCTTTGATTACTAGAAATGACTGATCAATGCCTTCTCCGCTAAGATCATCTGCATCTAAAAGAAATTGTTTTGGATTTCTTAGATATTCTTCAGATAATCTCAAAATTTCAGTTGGCATAGTAGCTGAAAACAGAGACATTACCTTTTCTTCTGGAGTAAGATCTAAAATAAACTGAATATCGTCAATAAATCCCATATCTAACATGGTATCTGCTTCATCTAGTACCACATGTTTTACTTTGTTAAGCTCAATTGAACCTCTTTTTAGATGGTCAATTAGTCGACCTGGTGTTGCAACCAAAATTTCTACACCTGATTCTAATGCGTCCATCTGAATTCCCATTCCCTGACCTCCATAGATTGTTGCAACACGTATTCCTGTATGTCTTCCAAACTTTCTAATCTCATCAGAAATTTGGTTTGCTAATTCTCTAGTTGGGGCAATCACTAGTCCTTGAATGCCTTTCTTTGGAGTTATTTCTTGAAGCATTGAAAGAGAAAATGCTGCAGTTTTTCCAGAACCTGTATGAGCTTGTCCTACTACATCTCTTCCAGAAAGTAATACTGGTATTGCAGCTTCATGGATTGGAAATGGTTCTATGAATCCCATTTCGTTCAACGCTTTTAGTATATCTTCACTTATTCCTAATTCTTCAAATTTTGTCATATTTTTTCTTCTCAAAGCAATGACAGAAAAAGCTCATTGCCCTCCGTCATTATTCTATAGGCACAGTTTACAATTAGGTCTAATAAACGCTTGTTATTGTAAACTCACTGATTTAGCTGAGAATCAATTACTTTCTTGAATGATTCGAAAGGTTGTGCGCCGCTCAACTTTACAAATCCTATTTGTTCATTCCCAACAAAAAATCCAGGAGTTCCATCTACGCCATACTCTCTACCGTCATTTAGATCGTTTCTTACTTCTTCCAAATATTTTCCATTATCTAAACATGAATCAAATTCAGTTTGGTCAAGACCAATGTCTGTTGCAAATTGTTTGAATGCAACTACGGCAGCTCCAATTTCCAGATTATTCCACACTTGTTGTCTCTCAAACAGTATGTCATGATATTCCCAATACTTTCCCTGATCATTTGCACATTCAGCAGCAACTGCAGCTGGCATGGCATTAGGATGAGAACTCTGAATTGGAAAGTCTCGGTATACTAGATTTACTTTGCCTGGCTCAATATACTCTTCAATAATTAGAGGTAAGGTTTGAACATAAAATTTAGCACAGAATGGACATTGGTAGTCTGAAAATTCGATAATTGTAATTGGTGCATCTGGGTTCCCTCTTATGGGGTCATCATCTATTGAAATTTTGACAATTTTGGGCTGATTATCAGAAACTTGTAGTCTGTCAATTTTAGATTCAATTCTAGATATTGCACTGTTTAATTCTGCTTTTGTAACTTTATCTGAATCGTTATCTGATACATACACTCCGGCAAAAAACGCTGCAACTCCTACAGCTATTACGATTCCAACGATTAATGGTTTGTTAATACTTGAACTACTGCGATTCTCACTCATTTGGTTTTGCTCATCTTAAAGTATACTTAATGGTATTGCCAAATTGTATAATAATAAAGCCAATGGTGGGATCTGAACCCACGACCTTTCGCTTACAAGGCGAATGCTCTAGCCAGGCTGAGCTACATTGGCACTTTTTAAAATGCAATTCTGGGCGGTTTAAAATGTTACCTGAAAACAAAACATGCATCTTTTCTGTCAAATTTGTTGTAATCTGTATATTTGCATCAAAAAAACAATCTAAAATGAATTTATTTTCGTCAAACAATATAGATCCAAATAAAATGCGATTTTTAACGAAATGTTTGAACTTTGATTATAACTATCGGAATTGTTTGAGATTGCCTGAATAGAAATTTAGAACAGATCAATCTATCACATAAACCGTCAATTTTTAATAACCATCATCCATTGACAATTCGTCTATGAAATTTCGACGTATTCCGCCAAAAAAACTCAAAGTAATCATGTTGATGTTTTTTGGATCTGGTCTGGTAGGTATTTTCATTGGACTGCAACTAGCTCAATTTATGATCACTACTATGGGAGTAGTTAACCTTTGTTTGGGCGGATTTTTTGGATGGCTGTTTTTCACCCAGCCTGAAAGTCTCAAAGACAAGAGAAAAAGAAAACGTGATAAAAAATAATCCTGTTTGTTTTATTCTGATTAGCAAAAAATTATTTTCAAAACTATAAATAATAATATTTATTCAGCAAATTCAGATTTGCTAGACTTAGTCGCCAAAAAACTATTTCTCACCAAAGGAAAAGGAGTCCACGAAGATAGGCTAACTAGCTTTGAATTTGCTTTACGTGATGCCGGAATTGCAGGAACTAACTTAGTTCTGATTTCTAGTATTTTCCCACCCTGCGCAAAACTGGTCTCACGAAACGAAGGACTAAAACAAATCAAACCAGGCCAGATTCTATTTACAATTTATTCAAAAAATCAAACAAATGAACCACACCGATTATGTGCCGCATCAGTTGGTATAGCAAGACCAAAAGATGTCAACAGGTATGGTTATCTTTCTGAATACGAATCATTTGGACAAAATGAAAAACAAGCAGGTGATTATGCTGAAGACATAGCAGCTCAAATGCTTGCATCGTCATTGGGAATTCCTTTTGATATTGACAAAAGTTGGGATCAAAAAAGACAACAATGGACTATATCTGGACAAATTTACAAAACACAAAACATTACACAAACTGCCAAAGGAAGTACTGATGGTAAATGGACTACTGTTTTTGCAGCAGCAGTTCTACTTGTCTGATTGTTTTTTGTACCCTTTCATGTAAAAAATAACTGCAGCAGCAGCTGCTATTCCTATAATTACTACAACAATAGTTGATTCATCAAAGTTCATGCTGTCAATTTCTTCTACTTGTAATGTTTCTCCTGCAATTGTGAATACTAACTCATTTGAGTTAACAACACTTTCTGTCCCAAAAAGAAATTTTCCCTGAAT
>JAWVZS010000041.1:0-8020 GCA_033722055.1 Nitrosopumilaceae archaeon | reverse complement strand
TTACTGGCAGCACAAAAGGGATTGGAAAAGATGTTGCATATGCACTTGCAAATAACGGATACAATGTAACAATTAACTCAAGACACCAAAAAGATACAGATTTAGTAGCACGAGATATTTCCAAAAATTTTGATGTTAATATTTTGGGTATTGCAGCTGATATTACAAAATCCAACCAAGTAAATTCTATGATAAAAAAAACTTTGGAAAACTTTGGCCAGATTGATGTATTGGTAAATAACGCAGGCATACTTGTTGTAAAGTCTGTCACTGATATGACCGAACAAGAATGGGATAATGTATTGGATATCAATCTGAAGGGTACGTTTCTATGTACAAAAGCTGTTTTACCTCAAATGATACAACAAAAGTCTGGCTGTATTGTGAATATTAGCTCCGGTGCAGGAAAATCTGGATTTGCACAACTGTCTGCATATTGCTCTAGCAAGTTTGGTATGGTAGGATTTGGAGAAAGTGTTGCAGAAGAAGTAGCACAAAATAATATCAGAGTTGTAACTATTTGTCCTGGAGCTGTTGCAACAGATATGCAACTAGAGTTTATGAGTAAACAAGAATATGAAACCAGAAAAAATTCCATGATTCAACCTAGTCATGTATCTGCAAAAGTACTAGATGCAATAAATGGAAAATTCAAAACAGGAACCACTGTTAGCGTCTGAATAGATCGCCAATTTACAAAAAATCTATCTGATTTGGATACTGAAAAATATTGTCGATTTCTAACTTTACATTAATATACTCACATTTGATTTCAACGATCAACTAATGAAATCTGTTCAAAAAATTTTTGATGAAACAATTCAAACAGACCACAAAGTTATCACAGAAGAACTATCAAAACAAGTTCTCAAAAGTTATGGAGTCAAAGTACCACCATATGCACTGGTAACATCTGAAGCAGAAGCTGCAAAGCAAGCAAAAAAAATTGGCTTCCCACTAGTAATGAAAGTAGTTTCACCACAAATTTTACACAAGACAGATGTTGGCGGAGTTAAAGTTGGAATCGATAATGTCGATGATGTCAAAAAGACATTCAAAGATATGTACGGCAGACTTTCAAAAAAGAAAGGAGTCGATGTTAAAGGAATTCTTTTGGAAAAGATGGTTCCAAAAGGAGTTGAATTAATCGTAGGTATTCAGAATGACTCTCAGTTTGGTCCAGTAATTATGGCTGGACTGGGTGGTATCATGACTGAAGTAATGAAAGATGTTGCATTTAGAATGCTGCCAATTACAACTAGTGATGCAAAATCAATGTTAAATGAGTTAAAGGGTTCCAAACTCCTCAAAGGATTCCGAGGAAGCGACCCAATTGATCTTAACATGGCAGCAAAGATGCTAGTAGATATTGGCAAACTAGGTGTCGATAATGCAGATTACATTAACAGTATTGACTTTAACCCAGTTGTAGTTTATCCAAAGTCTCACTTTGTAGTTGATGCAAAAATTATTCTAAACAAAGAAAAAAAGAAAAACTCTATCTCAAATGCAAAACCAAACAAGGAATTCATGGAGACCTTCTTTACTCCAAAGTCTGTTGCACTAGTTGGAGCTTCTTCCACTAAAGGAAAGATTGGAAACTCTATTCTAGATAGTTTGGTAAACTATGATTTCAAAGGCAAAGTATATCCAATTAATCCAAAGGCAGACAAAATCTTTGGACAAAAATGCTATCCTTCAGTTTCTGCAATCCCTGGAGATGTGGATTTGGTAGTTGTTTCAGTTGATTTGTCAGTAACTCCTCCAGTTCTGGAAGACTGTGCAAAGAAAGGAGTTCACAATGTTGTGATTGTTTCAGGTGGTGGAAAGGAGCTTGGCGGCGAACGTGCCGCATATGAAGCTGAAGTAAAACGACTCTCTGAAAAACACAAAATCAGAATTATCGGTCCAAACTGTATTGGAATGTTCAATGCTGCAAACCGCCTAGATTGTGCATTCCAAGGCCAAGAAAGAATGATTCGCTCCAGATTGGGTGAAGTTGCATTCTTCTCACAGAGCGGTACTATGGGAATTAGCATGTTGGAGAGTGCTGATGTGTTTGGCTTATCCAAGATGATCAGTTTTGGTAATCGTTCAGATGTTGATGAGGCAGACATGATTTGGTATGCTGCAAACGATCCACAAACCAAAGTAATTGGACTATATGTTGAAGGCTTTGGTGATGGAAGAAAATTCATCAAGACTGCAAAGCGAGTAATGAAAGAAAAGAAAAAACCAATTGTAATTTGGAAGAGCGGAAGAACAGAGCTTGGCGCAAAACAAGCAGCATCTCACACTGGTTCTTTGGGTGGCTCTAACGCAATCATTATGGGCGCATTCAAGCAAGCAGGAATTATTTCAGTTGACAGTTATCAAGAGTTAGTTGGTGTTCTAAAGGCACTTGCATGGCAACCACATGCAAAAGGAAATCGTGTTGGCATGACTAGTAATGGTGCAGGTCCAATGATTGGCGCAATTGATCAATTAGAAAGACTAGGCCTTACTATTGGAAAGTTATCTGCACCACTTCTCAAAAAGATGAAGGCACATTTCCCACCAGCAGTTCCAATCCATAATGGAAACCCAGCTGACGTTGGTGGCGGTGCAACTGCAGAAGACTACAAATTTGTAATTCAGCAATTCATGGATGAAAAGAACATTGACATTGCAATGCCATGGTTTGTATTCCAAGATGATCCTCTTGAAGAAACAATAGTTGATCATCTAGCTGATTTCCAAAAGAAAAGAAAAAAGCCACTATTAGTTGGTGGTAATGGCGGTCCATATACTGAAAAGATGACCAAACTAATTGAGAAACACAAAGTTCCAGTGTACAGTGATCTTAGAACTTGGGTTGCAGCAGCTTCTGCATTATATCGCTGGGGCAAAGTTCGCGGAAAATAGAGAACATTTAATTCAAGCATAAATTCGCCAAATTACATGTCACTAGTAACCACATCTACTTCTGATGGCATTTGTACTGTCAAAATCAACAGACCTGAAAAACTCAATGCTATGAATATTGATGTTGCAAAAGAACTAGTTTCAACTTTTGAAACACTTGGAAAAGACGAAACAGTCAAAGTAATTATTCTGACAGGTGAAGGCGAAAAGGCATTTTCTGCAGGAGCTGACATTGAATATATGTCCAAAATTTCAGCTGATGAATCTGTAGAATATGCAAAGCTTGGTCAATTAGTTACTGCAACTATTGAACTAGTCAGACAACCAACAATTGCAGCAATCAATGGATTTGCATTAGGTGGTGGTTGTGAAGTTGCAATGTCTTGCGATATCAGACTCGCAGCAGATACGGCCAAACTAGGTCAACCAGAAGTTACAATCGGTATTCCTCCAGGATGGGGCGGTACTCAGAGATTGATGAGAATTGTGGGAATAGCAAAGGCAAAAGAACTTGTCTATACAGGAAAAATGATCAAAGCAGAAGAAGCAAAGGCAATCGGTCTTGTAAATGAGGTCTATCCACTGGCTTCTCTTCAAGAAGAAGCACTAAAGATGGCTCAACAAATTGCCAAAAACTCTACTATGGGAGTTCAAATGTCAAAAGTTGCAGTCAACAAAGGACGAAATGCAGATCTTGATACCGGACTATCAATAGAATTACTTGCTTGGAGAAACTGCTTTACTCATCCAGACAGAGAGTCACGAATGAAAGACTTTGTCAACAAGTCAAAAAAATAAGCTAATCCCAATTTCTACTTTATTTTTAAATTCTAAATTTTAATAACATCATACTTCCGCATTTTATCATAATCGATGATTAAATCCTTTGTTAAATCAATTTTCTTTGATTATTCATAATTTCAATGATACTGCGTCTAGAAAAACAGATACTAGATGAAAATCACAACATATTTGATAATAGGATTTTTTACAATCACTGGAATATCTGTAATTATTGGAACTGTTTCACTGTATCAGTTATCTGTTCTTTCTGAATCAATAGAAGACCTGCCAGATCAAGCTGACAAGTTGTCTGGTGCCTCATTGGTAATGGAGCAAACATCTAAAATTTTGTATTATGATGAAATCTTGACTCAATCAGTTCGAAACTATGCATTTACTCAGGATGTAATTTGGAAGGAAAGATATTTTGAATTTGAACCAATTTTGAATAATACTTTGTCAACTGCGTTGTCTTTGACTCCAAATGATGAAGCATATTTTGCAAATATTGCAGAATCAAACAAGAAACTAGTAGACATGGAACTTGAAGCAATATCTCTGGTAGATCAGGGTAATTCTGCAAAAGCAATTGAGATTCTTGAAAGTGAGCAATATGGTACTTACAAAAACAGATATGCTCAGTTCTTAAACGAATATTCTTCTAGCCATGACATAGTTTTTGGTCAAACATCACAAAATCTGTTTGAATCAATTGATCAAACTATGACAAAGTTTAGAAGTTTGTCTGATGAAGGATTACTAGTTTTCCAAATAACAGTTGTAATGTTAATCGTTCTGTCTTTGGGTCTTGGTTATTTAATTTCACAAAAAATCACTAGACCGTTTTCTTCATTAAGACATAATCTTCGATTAATTGCTCAAGGCAAGTTTGAAAATAAAATACTACCATCAGGGCCTGATGAGATAAAAGAACTGTTTGATGAATACAACAAAACAACAAAAGATCTTCAAAGATTAGATGAAACAAAGAGTAATCTTACTTCCATAGTATCGCATGAATTACGAACACCACTTGTGCCAATTCTTGGCAACATAGATCTTCTTTTAACCAAAAATTCTGAAAATTTGACTGATTATCAAAAAACCAAATTAAATAAAATCAAAGAAAAGTGCTTGTTTTTGTCAACATTAATTTCTGATATTATGGATTTGAATAAAATTAACACAAAGAATCTCTATTTGAATAAAGACATCATCTCATTAGAGGAAATAATTGATGATGTGTTGGATTCATATCAAATCAAAATAAAGGAGAAAAAATTAACGATTGAAAAATCTATCAAACAAGCAAAGATAGATGGTGACAGAAAAAGACTCACACAAGTATTTTCAAATTTAGTTTCAAATGCACTAGATTTTTCATCTAACAACGGTAAAATCACTATTACAACTCAGCTAATCAAAGATAAAATTCACATAACATTCAAAGATAGTGGTAGAGGAATTTCTCCAGATAAATTAGACAAAATTTTTGAAACATACTACCAAGAAAATACAACTTCTACACGCGAACATGGCGGAGCTGGCATAGGTCTTGCCGTATGTAAGGGAATTATTCAATCTCATGGAGGAAAAATTTGGGCAGAATCAGAAGGACTTGACAAAGGAACACAATTTCATATAATTCTACCAATAATTTCTAATAAGAAAAATGACTAGTTACAAAACTTGCAAAGCTCAAATCCCTGGCTTTTTGCATTGTCTTGAGTGTCTGGTGTAAAGTACTTTCTTTTGTCCATCTTTATCTCATAGATATTACATTCATCTTTGATGTTAGCTAGATGATGTACAACTTTCTTTTCATCGTCTCCTAGATATCCTGACATGAATGCAATAGTCTGGCAGGTCCATATAATGATTATTTTTACAAAACTTGCAAAAATCTCCAACTATTTCTATATTTCTTGGATCTGTTTTTTTACAAGGAATGATTAAACAATACATTGAAAATTGCCATAGTCTATAACAAAAAGACAATTTCTGAAAGTGATGTAATTAATGTCATGGGAATGGTTACAAAAGAACACTATTCCGAAAAGGCAATTGAACGCGTAGCCAAGGCACTAGAAAAGGGAGGCCATACAGTCAAGCTGATCGAAGGAAACATGCAGGCAATCAATGAGATGCGCGAATTTATGCCCAAAGTTTTGAGTGGTGAAAGACCTGGAATGGTCTTTAACATGGCGTATGGTATTCAAGGACAAAATCGATACACTCACGTTCCTGCCATGCTTGAGATGCTAGGGGTTCCATATGTCGGCTCGGGTCCTGAGGCTCATGCTGTAGTTCAAGATAAAGTGATGACAAAGATTGTCTTGCAAAAACATAATCTCCCAACCCCCAAGTTTTGGGTATTTTCAACACCTAATGACGAATTTGATGATATGGAGTTTCCAGTAATTGTAAAACCAAAACTTGAATCAACTTCTATGGGAATGCAAGTAGTTGATAATTGGGATGACTTGCGTAGTGCAGTTGCAGACCAGATTGAAAAGTTTGAGCAAGAGATTCTAGTTGAGCAATTCATTCCTGGAAGGGAATTTGCAGTGGGCATAATTGGTAATGGAACTCATTTACAGATTTTGCCTATCGTGGAAATAAATCTAGGAGATGCAAACCGCATTCAAACAAAATCTGACAAGCATCAGAAAGGCGGAATTGACAAAATATGCCCTGCACCACTATCTGATGAAGAAACAAAAGAATTACAACAATTATGTTCTTTGGCATACAAAAAGCTTGGAATCTATGATTATTCCAGAGTAGATATTAGAATGGATGCATCTGGAAACTTTTACATTTTAGAATTAAATTCAATGGCAAGTCTTGGAAAAGGCGGCTCTCTATACTATGGAGCAAAGACTGCAGGATATACTTATGAGGGAATGATTAACAAAATTTTAGACGTTGCCGCAGAACGATACTTTGGTCAGTCCTTTGCAGGAAATGAGAAACCAGAAGAAGTACTAGACAAAAAACGACCACTCAAAGTTGTACTGCGAAGCTATCTTCGAAGTCACCAAACCTCACTTGAAAAATTCCTTGAACAGATGGTAAACATCAACTCTAGTATCACAAACACTGATGAAATTAATAGACTTGGTGCATTATTATCAAAAAGATTACTCCATTTAGGCTTCAAACCAGAAACTCATCACGAGTTTGATGTAGGAAATCACTTTTATCTAAAAAACCATGATTCGCAAGAAAATGATATTCTGATTTTGGGTCATTTGGATACTTCGTATACTAATCGGGATTTTGCTCGCTATTACAAGGAGGGAAACAAACTGTTTGGCTCAGGCATTGGAGATAGCAAAGGAGGCCTAGTTGTGATGGTAGGCGCACTCCAGGCATTACGGTTTGCTCGCAGTCTAAAGAAAACCAAAGTTGGAATTTTACTAACATCTGATGATAGTTTGGGCGGAAAGCACGCCAAAAAACTTGTTGAAGATTATTCTAAAAAGTCAAAATTTGTAGTTGATCTGAAATGTGGAAATGCAGAAGGAGGCATTGCAACATCATGTTCTGGCTATACCAGATATCATATTGACATGTCTCACATGCATGACCGCTCTGGAATCAAAGATGTAATTCCAAGTATGTGCAGAAAGGTATTGGACTGGAAGAAAATGTCCTCAAAATTAATTGATGCAAGAACGTTGATCTACAACTTTTCTTGTACTACATCACTTGGTCGTTCACCTGACTTTGGCAGATTAGAATTAGAGTCACGATACAGAACAGAAGACCAGGGAAAATTATTAGATAAAAAAATGAGAACTATTGCAAAGAAAAAAGACGAAGTAAAATTAGATGTTCATATTCACAAAGACGTTACAAGAGCACCAGTTCTAAATACTGAAGAGACTGAGAAATTTTATTCTGAGGTTGCAAAACTTGCAAAATCAGCAGAAATCAAAATAAAACCATACCATCGTTACATTACATCTGACTTGTCGTATGTTTCAAGCACAATTCCAGATCTTGGAAGTATGGGTCCGTTGGGTGAAAATATTGGAACTGCAAATGAATACATCCAACGAGATAGTATAATTGATCGTTCCATATTGTTAGCTCTTACCATTAATCATTGCTCAAAAAGTGCATAGAATATGGATGTTGCAAAGATAGAGTCTCAATTTACTACTGATAAAAGAAAAAAGTTTGCACGAGCAAAACACGGAATGGTAGCTTCTGCATTTCCTGATGCAACAAATGCAGGCGTAAAAATGCTCCAAAAAGGTGGAAATGCAATAGATGCAGCATGTGCTACGGCATTGGCTTTGGGTGTATGTGAACCACAAGCTTC
>JAWVZS010000040.1:0-8031 GCA_033722055.1 Nitrosopumilaceae archaeon | reverse complement strand
TTTGCAGTAGGTGGGACTATGATTCTTGCAGGAAGATTTCTTGATAAAAAATACAATGGTGCTACAATTCATGATATTGGTCATGAAACAAAAAATACCATGTCTTCTCTAAAAGATTTCAAATCTTCAATAATGTGACTTTGAAAAATATTTGATTATTTTTTCTTAGAAATTATCCGAATTACTTTAGTATTATTAAAAAATAATTTTTTTGATGATGATATGTAAAAATATCTGTCTTGAGTTTCAAACATGTCATCGTGCAAAAATTTATTCTAATAATGGGTGTTATTGTAGAAACTGTGATCATTATTATGTAGAATCATTTATTCGTTGTCCTTGTTGTAATGGTTTGACCAGACACAATACTAGGAATAGAAGATACACTGATGTTAATAGATTATAATAGAATATTGATTACAAAAATTCATCTAAGTTCATTTTCTTAATTCTATTTTCTCTTACTTTTAGATAAAATTGGATAATCTCATACAACTTTTCTTCTACTGTTAAGCCATATTCTCCACATATTTGTTCGAATCGTACGTAATCATGATCATTAAGTCTAATCTCGAATCTACGCAAGAATCTAGAACTGTAAATTTAATCTTAAGGCCTCGGTTATTACAAAAATACTACCATTATTCAAAACGATACCCATATTCAGTTTGCTTTGATATTATGTTCAGTTAATCATTCTAAGGTATTTTAACAGGATATCTACTCCTAAATTTGTGGCTACTAGACTGCAAACATTAGTTCCTATTTCTATAGCTGCAGTAATTATTGGTATAGTGGGAATTCTTTCCATTCCTAGTGACAGTAAACTAGAATCTGTTGAATTTCCTATGGGTACGATTAAGGTGGATGATCAAGTTTTACAAGTACAAATAGCTGATACTGAACCACGTCGTGTTAGAGGTTTGATGTTTCAAGATCAACTTCCATATGATCAAGGAATGATTTTTGTTTTCGATGAGCCTGGATCTTATTCGCTATGGATGCTAAATATGCAATTTTCTTTGGATATGATTTGGTTTGATGAATCGGGCAATGTAGTTCATATTGAGACTAATGTTCCCCCATGCAAAACAGCACTGGAGACTATGACATGTCAAAGCATTGTTCCTGAGGGTGAGGCATTATACATTTTGGAAGTTACAGAAGGGTTTGTAGAAAAATTTAACGTAGATAAAGATTCAAAACTTACAATAATTTCAATTTAGTAAAGCCTTATTTTTGTAATCATGAGTGATTTTTTATGAATATAAAAAAAATAATTCCAATAATTGGTGGGGTTGCTTTAATTGCAGCACTGTTGTTCATTATTACTGAAACTTCTGATCCGATTCCTAGTTTAGATTTTACTTATGATTCTAATTTTGAAATAAAAAACAAATTAGAAACTTATGAGATTTCAATGTCAAACCCTCTAAAAATTCATGGTGATATGATCAATCAACATTGTAACTTTTTCAAAGATCCCCAAATTCAAAGTAAGGTAGAGTATTGCACTTCAACTGAACTTAAGGATTCTACAGGAAATTTTTTAGGAAACATACACATGGTTGGCAATCCTACAGAACCTCAATTGGCAATGGCTGTAATTCAAACCAGTCCATTTTTATCTGAAAAAGAACAAATGTTGCCTGTTTTTGAAACTATGATTCAAACCTTGGTGTGTGATTGTTGGGCAGAAGAAAAGCCAGGAGGCTTTGAATCTGTTTCTGAGTGGGTTGAGGCTACACAATTACATCATTTGGAGGCAAAGAGGACTACAAGCAAGTCTGAAATTACTGGTTTAGCTCAAAAAGAAATCGTATTAGAAATTACTACCAATAATGAAGGCTATTTGTGGAAGCTTTTGATAGACAAGTAAAACCAAGGTGTAATATACAATAAGATATCAAGTCTGGCGTTTGATATGATTGATCAATTATGGCTTATCCCACTAGGTTTTGCAGCTGGAGTGTTAGGTTCTATGATTGGATTGGGCGGAGGTATTATAGTAGTCCCAGTTTTGACCTTTGCTGGATTTCCACCAACTCTTGCTGCTAGTAATAGTTTGTTTGCAGCATTTAGTAATGCAATTGCATCTACTGTTTCATATTCTAGACAAAAAAGAATAGAGTATTCTGTTGGTTTGAAGTTAGGACTTTTGTCTATTCCTGGAACTGTTCTTGGAGCTTATGTCTCAACTGACGTTACGCCAGGAATTTTTAAAATTCTTTTTGGTTTGGTTTTAATTGCATCAAGCATTTACATTTTCCTTAGAAAAAAAATTACGACAAAAGAACATGCGCATACAAATAAAGTAATTATTATTTCAGTTGGAGCAAGTTTCTTTGCTGGAATTATTTCTAGCTTTTTTGGTATAGGTGGCGGAATAATTTTTGTTCCTTTAATGGTAGTGGCAATGGGAATGTCTATGAAAAAGGCAGCACCTACATCACAGTTTATTTTGTTATTTGCATCATTTTCAGGACTGGTTGTACACAGTATTCTTGGCCATCCTGACTTTTTACAATCTGGATTTTTGGCAATTGGTGCATTTGTTGGAGGATTGGTTGGAGCGCGATTATCTTTAGATATCAAAGAACGCTACTTGCAAATTCTTGTTTCAGTTGTAATTATTGCAGCTGCAATCAAATTATTTTTAGATTCTATTTATACCGGAGTACTAATTTAGAAAATTCTAGGCTCTGTTTTAGGTATTTTTATATTAATTTTGTAAATGAATAACTGTTCGCAAGGTTTCTTAACCTTGGCGGCTGGGGAGACATGTCGGCTCTCCGGTTTTATTTATTCAATTCTTTTTTTATTCTGTATATGTTCTTCTTTGATACTACTACCAAATCCCCGCCTTGGTTAGTTCCCTCAAAATCAATGGCAATTTTCCCAAATTCATCGTTTATGTCTTCTTTTCCGGATACAATAAATTTGATTTTAAGAACCTCGTTTACTGTTAATGGTTTTAAAAATCGTGTATTGCGGTTTTTCCAATCTGGATCTCCATCCGTTCCTACAAAAATTATGTGGTTGCCATAAATTTGACTTAGTCTAGTAAACTCGCCTTCCATTCTAGAAAGAATCGCTCTGCCAGAAATAATTTGATTTTTTTCTTCTTTCATTTCATCTAAAAACGCATTTCTTACTCTTGAAAAGTTAAGATATTCTTCTAATTCTCTTTCTGAAATACTGCAAGTTGAGAAAAACTCATCGCCTACTTTAATCTCATCATATTTTTTCATAATAACTGATTGATTTTTTTCTATCTTGATTCGTCTACACAGAATATGACTTCTGAAGACTTTGATGCATATTCTGAAACGAGAAAGTTTAGAGCCTCTGCAATATTTTCATTTTGTGGCTCTGCCCCAGTAACTGAACCAGGAAATATTGTCAACATCCTAATTTTTGAATTCAAAACATCACTTAATTCTTGATTGATTGTGGTAGTAAACGGACGTAATGCACCTCTAAACACTTCAACTTGTGCCCTTTTAGTTCCTGAAATTTTTCTTCCAACTGGTAAGTCTGGACCAATTATCATTATTGCGCCAGTGGTATCTTTGAATAAACGTGGATCCTTTCCTCCTCCAGGAACATACTGTTCTAATGCTTGTTGCGCCACTGTGGCTGGAGTATTGATGAATTTGTCAACCAAGTTCTCCCATTCTTGACGACTAGAATCAGTTATTTTTTCTACATCTGGTACCTTTCCTGTACTGTGAATAACTGCAAGAATCTCTCCTACGTTTGTTTTAGCTGTATTTAGCCACTTTTTAACTTCCTCAGGATTTTTTATGTCAATTACATGTGAATGAAATTTTGAATTTATTGATTCCTGAATTTCTTTTGGGGTTTGCTGTGAAACAAGACAAACTGCTTTGCCACCATTTTTTTCAACATGTGTTGCAAGAAATTCCACTCTCTCTGCATCTGTTTTATCTGTGGCGTCTATTGTAAACACAACTGATTTTCCAGTAAAGTCTGGTTGATGTACCCCAGGTGTAGTAGTTCCGATGTGTGGTTTTACTGGATAAAACACTCTATCTCCTGGAATGACTTTTCCATTTAGGATGGTTGAAATTTGTTCATCACATAAATTCAAAACTGATTCAGCAACTTGTTCTTGTGATAAGAACTGTCTATCTGCAATCATATGTGATGTGTTTTTCTGAACTTTTTCTCCGATTGTTTGGATTTTATCTAATAGTTTTGTAAATGTTTCAGATAATTTTTCTTTGTCTTTTTCACCTGCAAGTTTTTCTGCAGCTTTTGTAATTCCTTCTTTTACTGTTTTATCGTCTTCTCCTAATAATGGAAGTAATTCTTTATTTGCAGCATCTACTTCTGTTGGCGAAAGATCTTCAAACCCACTAACTCTGAGAAATTCTGCAGCAGCCTTTGGATATACTGTCTTGTAAATTCTATCTGAATGAACAGGTCCGGGATTTGTAGCAATTGATATTATTTTTTTGTCAGTTAATTCCCATGACATTAGTTCCGCTAGTCTATTTTTTGCACCTTGAGATGCTGTGTATGGTCCTCTGAATCGGTATGGCCTTTGTTCTAATGGCCTTTCTTCTGTAAAGAATGTGGAAATTGTAATTATCTTTCCTCCTTCTGGTAGAACTTTGAGTGCTTGCATAGATGTCCAAAATGTCCCTGTAAGATGTATTGCAACTGTACTCTTAAAATCCTCTAGTGGAGCATTTGGAAATGAAGTTACAGGACCTGAAACTCCAGCGTTGTTTACGATATAATCTACTGTAACATTATCTTGTTTTAGCGAGTCAAACATATTGTTAATTCCATCCTCGTCGCTAACATCAACACCAGAAAATATTCTTACGTTTGCTACGCTATTTTTCTCTGCAATTATTTTTTCTAAAATTTTCGCCGTTTCTTCTAATGGTTCTCTTCTACGGCCTAAAATTATCACACTTGCCCCATTTTCTACAAATTTTTTGGCAATTGCTTTGCCGATACCAGTACCACTTCCTGTAATTAAGGCAGTTTTTCCTTTGAATTTCACGACAAAACAAACAGTTGTTTTGTATTATTTATTTGGATTGATCCAAACATAGCTTGATATCTTTATTTGTGGGTATGATTTCTGTTGTTTAATGCATGATACAGAGTCAGACACTTTTATTCTTAAAACATGGCCTGAAAAATTTGCTGATATGCTAAACGAGATCGGTGTCAATGCTGAAGCAAAAGACATCGGAACCGACGATGTGGAAAAAGGTGATTATTACAGTAGATATTTTGCTCATACTGCAAGAATGATTACAAATAAGGGCACACTTGATGTTAAAAATTCCAATATTGACGTGATTCAAATTATTCAAAAGGGGTAACAAAAGCATGCAAGATCCAAATCCACTACCATGGGGTGCTTTAGATCGATATCAGGCACACTTTATTGTCCGCAAAAATGTTGAGGGCAAATCTGTTTCTAATCTATTAGCAAGAACAAAGCTTACTACAAAAGGTCATTTTGCAAGTAAATCTGTAGTTAAAGTTGAATGGGATGGTCCTGGAGCATTGGCAACAAAACTAAACGAAGATTTAGAACTCAATGAAATGATTGCAAAACAGAATGTACGTGATGCAACAATCTATGTTGAACCAACAGATAATGCCGTTAGAATAAGAAACAAATGGAAAAATCATTTGGATTTTGGAATAACAAAGGAATTGTTTGAGATCTATGATAGGATCGCTGGACACATAAAATCTGTCTAGGCTTTCCACCAATCAAGTGCCAAAAATTCTACTTTGTCTTTTCCTTTTGGTATTGCTAAGATGAATTGTTTTCGTACAGTAGTAGCTAGTCTTCCAGCTAATACTATTCCTGTAGATGTTATTGGGTCGCGTCTATTATACACTTGAACCAAATATGGCGCATGGTCTATTCCTGGACCTTTTTCATAAACGGCAAAGTCACATCCAAATTTAATTCCAGGATTTACAATGTATCCCTTATCTCTAAAGTTTTTGTAAACAAGATATTTTTTTTCAAAGTCTTGATATTCTTTAGAACATACTTCTACCATTTCTGCAACCGATACTTTTTGTTTTGATTTGTATATTGTAATTTTTTTATTTTCTAAAAGATATAGTCCTTCTATTAGGTCTAGTACAAGTGGTACGTCAATTTCATCTGGTTTTGGTTTTGGCATGCCGATTGGCTTTCCAAAATAACCTTGACTGAAAAGTTTCTTGGAATCCTCTATATTCCAAACTATAATTCTATTTTCCACCAGTTCGCTTTTCACAGAAGCTTAAACATCGTATCATTATATGAACTGTAAAATTATGCGACCAAATTCTCTGTGTGACTTTTGTCTTTTTTACATGCTTCATAGATTCTTTGTTGAAGCTCTTTTTTGTATTCTTCAGTTACCTCTACCATTTCCCTCTCAAACTAGCGCTCTTTCTTTGGATCTATTTAATTTGGTAACAGCTTTTCTTTACAAACAAACTAAATTTTGTTCAAAAATATGAGAAATTATTATAGGCTTAGTGCCAGCAGAATAAATGAATCAGATACTCTTTGACATTTATCTGCCATTTCTTCAATTGCCTCGATTACGTCTTTTAACAGCATCAATTCTTTTGTGTCTGTAACTCCTGTTAGTAATTTTAGTGTGGCTTGTCTGTATTTTACGTCAATTTCTCTTTCAATTGTCTGTGTTTCTTGTGCCAGCTCGATTGCATTTGCAGTGTTAGTGTTTAGACTTCGAATAATTTCATTTAACTTGTACACCTCGTCTACTACAAGCTCAATTAGTTTTGTAAGATCTTTGTCCAGCTTTGCTTTCTTTAGTGTGGTAGCTTTTACGTTAGATAACTTGAATGAAATTCCGGTGATATATCCTGCAATCTCATCCATTGTATAAGCTGTATTAAGTAGATTTTCTCGATTCATAATTAATCCACCAACATCAGCTACTTCTCTTGTAATCTTTCGTCTTAGATTTTCTACTTCTTCTTCAATACTTGATATCTGTTCTAGAGCTGATTTTACCCCTGTTTTGTCTTTTTTTATCATTAGGTCTGGGATTGTAGCAAGCTCTCGTGCAGAATTTAGTATTCTATTAATCTCGTCTTGTAGAACCGCAATAGCTTTTCTTTTTGCTTGAACTTCTAGCTCTCCGCTATACATTTCAAAAATTTGTATAGTCGTTGGTTAATTAAATCCTTCTTGCCTTTTTTGTGCGTTATATAGATCTGTTACTCAGAAAAGTTTTCTATGCTTTGAGATGGATTGACTTTCTTTTTTAGATATGGAATTAATTTCTCTACCTCTTCTATTGAATTGTAAATTAGATTTCTTTGGTAATCACTCAATTTTGTTCCCATTCTATATTCATATTCAGAAATTTCTAAAGATACACGTTGTACTTCTTTCATAAGTTTATGAGCTTGAATAACTGGTTCTGAATGATTCTTCCACCCAAAAATCAATTTTGAAATCTTTAATGCAAGCTCTGAAATTTCCATATTTTTCAGTAGGCCTTCTTCATCAATTTCCTGCAATTCAAACTCACCGAGCGTATATCTAGATAATAAAATGTCTGTGATAAAATATTGACTAACTTTTTTACAATGATGGACTCTAGGCTCAGATTACTTATGCATTAATTCATGCTTGAATCCTGAACAACTTTTTTTTGCCCTTTGTATAATGCAATAACTTCTTCATTGGTAGATGCATCTTCAGCTGCCTTTTCAAGTCGGATTTTGCCGGTAAATTTTGGAAATCTGAGAGCAAGTCCTGCACCTTTTCTGATTTGATTTCTTGCAGCTTTGTGAATTGGACTCAGTGTTATTTCTGATGCGACTATTTCTATTACTAATTCCGGTTCAAACCATACATCAGCTTCCATCTCACTGTCTATTCTTGGATTTTTTTTGATTGTTACTTTGTCAGAAAGTAATTGGTATAATTGATCCAAATCTTCGTCTGAGAAACCAGTTCCTACTTTACAGATACTAGTGAATACATCTTCATCA
>JAWVZS010000039.1:0-8078 GCA_033722055.1 Nitrosopumilaceae archaeon | reverse complement strand
TACAAGCGTAGCTATCAGAATGTTTGGAGACGAGGGATTAGGAATCGCCGTAGGTGTGATGACATTTTTGATCTTGGTATTTGGGGAAATTACTCCAAAAACATATTGTAATGCAAATGCCACAAAAATCTCATTAAGATTTGCAAAAGTGTTATTGGTATTTAGTTATATATTTTGGCCAATAGTAAAACTATTTGAAATTATCACAAGAGCAATGGTAAGAATTACAGGAAGTAGTTATTATGCACCTCCCATCACTGAAGAAGAGATTAAGGGAATTGTCCAACAAGGATTAATTGACAAAGCATTAGAAAAAGATGAAACACAGTTAGTACATAGTGCTTTAGAATTCGATGATACTGTAATTAGGACAGTGATGACTCCACGAACAAAAATGTTTTGCCTTCCATCAAAAATGATTCTTTTTGAAGCATTACATGAAATTAATAAGAGCTCACATTCCAGGATTCCAATTTATGAAGAAACACTTGACAATATAGTTGGTTTTATACACGTAAGAGATATTCTAAAAGAATTAGAAATAGAAGAAGATCGTAAAATGAAAACATTAGAACAAATAGCAAGAGAGCCAGTATTTGTGTCACAAGAAAAAATGGTAAGTTCGCTATTAAAAGAAATGAAAGGAAGAAAAACACACATGGCCATAGTAATTGATGAGCATGGAGGTGTTGAGGGATTAGTCACATTGGAAGATTTGGTTGAAGAAATTATTGGGGATATAGAAGACGAAACAGACGAAGCAGTACCAAAAGAATATCATTCAATAGATAAAGACACTATTATCACAAGCGGCGATATAGAAATAGACAAAATTAATGAGATTTTTAAAACAGAAATTCCCTCTGGGGATAATTATGCAACACTTAACGGACTATTACACGAAAGATTGCAAGACATCCCTCAAGCAGGAGATAAAATCGAAATAGACTCACTGAGAATAGTAGTTGAAAAAGTTAAGAAAAATATGCCTGAAAAGATTCGAATAGAAAGAATACGTACCTAGTTTTTATTTGAAAAATGTACTTCTAGTTGTTTTTTTCTTTCAGCCATATTAAAAATAGATTCAGTGTGTTCAAATGCTTCTTTGTATGGTTTTTCAAATAACATTGCTTGCATCAACATATGGTTTTCTGGAATAACAATTCCGGTTTGATCATCGGAATACATCATTTGAATAGTATCGTTGATAGTTACTGTCATGTTTGCATGTATGTGAATCATGTTAGTATCTTTAAAATTAAAATTCATCGTATTTGCAAAATCTCTTACATCTTTAGTTCCTTTTGCGGTCCAGAGAATTGCAACTCCATATTCATTCTCGAATATAGCATGTAATTCTTCCGGAGACGGTGCATTATTTTTAAAACGTATATCCATAATATGCAAATGCATTTGACGTGTTGGAACTTTTACTGCTCTTACAAACAAAGGAGCATCTTTTCCAAAATATTCCTTAACATCCTCTCCATGGTGAGGGTGTTCAGTCAATTCAATAGTATCTTTAACTTCTTTGTCAGTTTGTTCAATATCTGCCCAACGACGGATAAGAGTAACATCAAATCGGATTAAATTGTCACCGTATTTTTCTCTCAAAGGTTCTAATATCCTACCCATGCCAGTAACATTACAACTTCCTTGCATAACATGATGCTTGCCAAAGGCTTGTGAATAATTTACACGTGAATTAAAAAGTAAATCAGAAACAGATTCTTTACCTTGAACAGTTTCACCTCCCTGATAAATTACCTTAAGATTACGTGGTTCGTAAAGATTTTTTTTATTTTTAAAACCCATACCTCCAGGGGCAGCATCAATTACTAAGTCACATTCATCTAAAGCAGATTCTATAGTACCTTTAATTTTAAATTCTTTAAAATCTTCAAGTTTTTTTTCAGGAACGTAAACATTTAGCCCACGAGAAATGGCCAAATCAACATCTCCATCAGGGGAATATTTTCCTATTCCAATTACCTCTACTTCATCGTCATCTTTGAGAAATGCAGTGATTCTACTTCCTATAGAACCATAACCATTAACAAAAATTTTCTTCATGTGATAAATGCAGATAATGGTTTTATTAATTAATTCTATTGAGTAATAAGAAAGGAAAACATCTTTAACAATTACAATACAAAACGACTAAATTTCCCAAAAAAGGACACAAAATATGATTCATGGTCCATCCTTAGCTATAGGTGCAGGTATTTCTGCAATTACATTAATTGCTGTCTTTTTTGCCGTAGATGCATTAGGGAATGAAAAAGAGCTAAGAATAGAACCTACTCCAACATTACAAGAAGAAGGACCTCCAAAAATCACAATGACTACTTTTCTGGAAAACAGTTCGCCTGTTTTAGGTGATCCAGATGCTCCAATTACATTAGTTGAATTTGGCGATTATCAATGCCATTTCTGTAATGTCTTTTTTCATAGCACAGAAGACAAGATTCTGAAAAACTATGTTGAAACAGGAAAGGTGAAAATGATATTCAAAGATTTTACTATTATAGGTCCTGACTCCATAAATGCAGCTCATGGAGCACACTGTGCAAATGATCAAGGAATGTTTTGGGAATACCATGATGTTTTGTACAATAACTGGACAGGCGAAAATAATGGTTGGGCATCATCTGAGAATTTATTAAAATTTGCAAATCAAATAGGTTTAGATGTTAATGAGTGGTCAGAGTGCATGATTAATTCAGAATATTCAGAGAGAATTGCTGCAAGCAACCAAGATGCACGGACTCTAGGTCTGACTGGAACCCCATCATTTTTTGTGATCGATTCAAACAATAAAGTAACAAAGTTGTTTGGTGCACAACCATATGAACAATTTCAAAGGGTTTTCGAGTCTTCCTTAGAAAGTTAATTTTTGTTTAAAATCCGATCAGTTTAGGCATGCACGTTATGATGTATTTATAGTAAAGTTAACAACAATAAACATAGCAATATTATTTTTATCTAGCATTATCCTTATATGAGTACTAACGGGGCAAGAGCTAGATGGCAGCTGGAATTGATGATATTGCAATCTACATACCTAGGCTTTATGTAGATGCAGCTGATTTTGCTCTTGCAAGAGGGCTAGATCCTGCTAAGCTCCAAAAAGGTTTAGGAGTTGCACAGATGGCAATGGTAGATACAAACCAAGATCCTGCTTGTTTTGCGGCTAATGCATGTTTGAAAATTATGCAAAAAAACAAACTATCGCCAGATGATATTGGTAGATTGTATGTATCCACAGAGTCTTCTTTTGATGAATCAAAGGCAATGAATTCGTATGTTGTTGGTATGCTAGAACAAGTTTATGGTCAAGGTGCATTCGAGCATTGCGGTGGTGTAGAAACAAAATTTGCTTGTGTTAGTGGCTCTTATGCGTTATATGACAATACGAATTGGATAAGAGCTGGAGAGGCAGAAGGAAAGTATGCATTAGTAGTTGTTTCAGATATTGCAAAATATGACATGGGTTCCAGCGGCGAAATGACGCAGGGGGCAGGAGCTGTTGCAATGTTATTAAATGACACACCAAGACTATTAGCTTTTGATCCCAAAGTAACATCTACATCTATCAAAGATGAATACGACTTTTACAGGCCATTTGGAAAAGAAACTCCAGTAGTACATGGACAGTATTCAAATCTACTTTACATGATACAAGTACGAAAAGCACTTGAAGCATACAAAAAGAAAGTTTTAGCAACAGGTTTGATCAAACTAGAACCTGGAGAAACAATTTTAGATCATATTGATTATCTGAACATGCATTTACCTTATAGCAATATGGGCAAGAAAGCTTTAGCATATCTTGTAAGACATGAATGGAGAACATTACCAAGATGGAAAAAAATAATCCAGGAGATTGGAATGGAAGAACCAATTCCAAAAGATCCTAGAGGTACAATTGAATCAGTTCTAAGTGATGAAGAATTCATGGCAAAAGATCATCAATTTACAAAATTGTTTACTAAAACTATGGAATTTCAAGAAGTTTATGATGCAAAGCTAGCTAGTTCGTTAATAGCATCAAAAATGATTGGAAACTTGTACACTGCTTCGTTGTATTTAGGATTTAGAAGTAGTTTAGAGTTTGAGTATCAAAAAGGAATAGATCTAAATGGCAAACGAATTGGTTTTGGTTCGTATGGAAGTGGTAGTAGTGCAATGGTCTTTAGTGGAGTTATTCAACCTCAATATGAAGAAATTGTAAAAAACATGAATATCGAATCAGAAATTGGACAGAGAAGGAAACTATCTCTTGAAGAATATGAAAGATTGCATGAAAAGAAGCTTAATCCCAACCAAGCACTTCTAGATTCTAAACATGAATTTGTATTAGTAGATGTAAACACCACACCAGAATCAATTGGTGAGAGACGTTATGTCTTTAATGAATGATGGAAGAATCCAATCCAGTAAAAGAATATCTTTTTAATTATATTAAATCCGAGTCTAGTATTACAAAACTTCTAGATGAAGGAAAGTTTTCTTCGATTATAGATATAATTCTGCAAAAATGTTATGACAAAATAACATCAATTGGAAACAAAAATGAATCACTTGCAGTTATGGCAACTGGCATACTACATTATTTACTTACAAATGCCTTAATTCCAAGTCAAAGAAAAGTAAAGAAAAATGGTATTGAAGTAGATATTGTTATTCCAGATCTTAAGACATTAGAAAATGATCCTGAAAAAACATTAATCATCCACATACCAAAACACAGTAACAAGGATTCAATCTTACAAGAAATAAAAAACTTGCAAGAAATACAACCAATACAACAAAACATCTGGATTGTACTTACAGAGAAAATATCATTAGACTTTAAAACATATTATGTATCAAAATATGAGTCGACATTTTCAAAAATAATATACGATATTGGAAACTTTACAAATGTAAACAATAACAATAAATTCAAAATTTTAAGAATTTAATATTATTTCAAAAGTTTTTTTATATCTACATTTTTTGTAAAAGTTTTGTATAATGAAGAATCACTGAAATTTTTAATAAATGGGATAGAACCCAAGACTGGTAAATTAGTTAAATTATGTAAATCACGAATGAGTTCCTTAACAGGATAGCCTTTATCGATGTTATTGATAATGATGCCTTTTACTGGAATTTTGTATTTTTCGCACATCTTCCATGTCATTATAGTGTGGTTAATCGTTCCAATTCGGTTGCGTGTTACAATGATGGTGGGAATTTTCATAGATTTTAGCAAATCAATGATGTAAAATTCTCGCAAAATGGGAGTCATTATACCGCCCATTCCTTCAACTAGTAAAATCTCGTGCATGTTAGAAAGTTTACTAAAACTAGAAATGACTTTTTTAATACTTGGTTTTTGTTTGAGGTTTTTCCAAGCAGTATAGGGAGAAGCTGGAATAGGAAAAAATTGAGGATTAATAAGATATTCAGGATCGTTTATTTTTGCAGATTGAGCCAATATTTCTACATCTTCTGATTTGTAACCCTTTTTTTGAGGAGTTCCTGCAGCAAAGGGTTTCATTACACCTACGTCAATGCCCATTTTTCTAAGCGTAACAGCTAATCCAGCAGTAACATAGGTTTTTCCAACATCAGTATCGGTTCCTGCAATAAACAATGGTTTCAATACTAATCATTCAAAATTATTAGTTGATTAACTAATCGGTAATAGACAAATTTATCTTAATTTTTTGTTAGAAAGGAATAGTTTGATTATTAAGAACTAGAAATATAGAAAACCTAGTTGAAAAGTTCTGTCTGGCATCCAAATACACAGATGAAGGAATGGAAAAACTTCGATAAAATTACAAAAGCCAAAGGCATGTGGTTAATAGACTCAAAAGGTAACAAAATGTTAGATGGAGTCGCATCTATGTGGTGTAATGTATGGGGGCATTCAAAACCCGAACTAGTAAAAGCACTATCTATTCAATTAAAAAAAAATCAGCACTCTCCATTGTTTAACCTAACTAATGAGCCAATTGAACAGCTTGCTACAGAATTAGTTAAGATTTCACCAGGAATGAACAAAGTATTTTTTTCAGATAATGGTTCATCTGCAATGGAAATTTCAATCAAAATAGCATTACAATATTGGCAAAATAAAGGAGAAAAAAATAAGAAAAAAATTATGTGTTTAGAAAATGGGTATCATGGAGATACATTTGGCTCCATGTCTGTAGGGTTTGTGCCTGAGTTTTTTGGAAAGTTCAAAAATCAACTATTTCCGGTAAAACAAATTCCTGTGCCAAACAAATATAGAATTCCCAATGCTTATACATTTTCAGAATATCAAAATTATTGTTTAGGAAAAATTGAATCAGAGTTTAGAAAGCACAACACATATGCCATGTTTGTCATGGAAAGTGGAGCTCAGATTGCAGGTGGAGTTAATATCTATCCAAAACACTTTCAAGAAAAAATTAGAAAACTATGTAAAAAATATGATGTATTATTTGTATTAGACGAGATTGCTACAGGGTTTGGAAGACTAGGTGCCATGGTAGAATATACACAACATAATTCAACTCCAGACATAGTATCTTTTGGCAAAATGATTACAGGAGGATATCTTACTATGGCTGCAACATTAACTACCAAGAAAATTTATGATGCATTCTTAGGAGAATTTAATGAGTGGAAACATTTGTTTCACGGTCACACATACACAGGAAATCCATTAGCTGCATCCATAGCAAATGAGAATATGAAACTGTACAAAAAAAAGAAATTAATATCAAAAATTAAAAAAACGTCAAAAATTTTTGAAAAATATTACAAAGAAATATCATCCTTAGATCTAGTTGGCGATATAAGACATAAAGGAATGTTGATGGGAATTGAACTCGTACAAGACAAGAAAACAAAGAAACCAATATCACCAATTCGTTCTATTAACAAAATTTTCTATGAGCATGGAAAGAAAAATGGAATATATCTTCGAACGTTAGGCAATATTGTAATGTTAGTACCACCATTAGCAATAAATCCAGACGAGTTAAACTTGCTAATCTCAAGAACCATGAACACTATAAAATCTGCTAAAAAAGAGATTATCTAAGCGTTAACTACGGAAATAGTCATGGTTAACCCTTTCAATAATCTTAATTAAGCCAAATTTCATTGGTTTTTTTATGTCAACAATGAATTTTATTAATAGTTGCCAAGAAAAGGTCTTTTCAGGAATAGGAATATCATCAAAAGATGCAGAGAAATTATTCAACATTCCAGATGAAGATTTAAAATATCTTGCAGTTGCCGCTAATGAAATCACACGAGAAATAAATGGTGAAAAAATAGACATAGAGCAACTTAACAACATTAAAAAAAATGCATGTAGTGAAGATTGTTCTTTTTGTGGACAATCGGCGTTTTTTGATACCGGGATTGATTCATATCAATTACCATCTCCAGACGAAGTTGTATCCAGAGCCAAAAAAGCAAAACAAGAGGGAGCTGAATCCTATTGTTTGGTTGCAGCGTGGAGAGAACCATCTAACAGAGATTTTGAAAAGGTATGTAACATCATTCAAAAAATTAATGATTTAGTTGGAATTAGTGTAGAGTGTAGTTTAGGATTCCTTACAGAAATACAAGCAAGAAAACTTAAAGAATTAAACGTTAAAAGATATAATCACAATTTAGAAACCGCCGAATCTAAATTTTCAGAAATTTGCACAACCCATACATATCAAGATAGGTTAAACACATTAAAAATTGCAAGAAAAGCAGGATTAGAATTGTGTACTGGTGGAATTATAGGATTAGGAGAAACTCGCCAACAGAGACTAGAGCTAACATTAGAATTAGCATCATTATCTCCAGAAGAAGTTACCATAAACATTCTTGTACCAATACCTGGAACTCCACTAGAATTACAAACACCACTACCTAAATCAGAAATTGTAAGAATGTTTGCCGTGGTTAGATTTTTACTTCCAGAAGCAGTAATCAAAATATCAGGCGGTCGTGAAACACAACTAGATGATTCTGGAGAAGAGTTACTGCAAAGCGGAGCAAATGGAATAATCACGTCCGGATATCTTACAATG
>JAWVZS010000038.1:0-8087 GCA_033722055.1 Nitrosopumilaceae archaeon | reverse complement strand
CATAAAACACATCTAACTTTGACGGAATTGCTGCTTATTCGCTCAAATTTCTTTGAACCACAGTTTGGACAAATTGGACATGCTCGTAAAGGTTTCATTAGTGCTCAGTAGGTTTTGTATCAGATTGTGCAATTACTTTGATTCGATTTATGCCATCAATAGAGTCTATTACTTTTGAGACAGCCCTAGGAACTAACTCTTGCCAGTTTTCATCATTAGTAATCATATTACGAATTCTGGTTGCATTGTATTTTTGTCTATCAAAAAATTTTGGTGAAACCACATCAATGTCAGAATCAGCTAAAAGCATAGATACATAATCATTTCCACTATACACTCTATCAAATTTTGGTAAAACAGATTTTAGATAAGATGCCCATGTTGCTATATTGAATTGATTTTCTATTGCTAGTACAATGCATCGATTCAAATCAACATCAGATTCTTTGATGGATCTTCGAATCATCTCAATTCTTTCTCCTGCAGTGAAAGGATCTTTTTCTAAATAGTTGAATTGAGAGCTAGTAATAGCAATAATTACTTCATCACATTCTGTCAATACTTGACTAATAGCATCCAGATGGCCTAAATGAAATGGTTGAAATCGGCCCATCAATAAACCGCGCATAATAAATTTAAAATTTTGATTTAATTAAATCTAGTCTATTTTACTTTCCCACTACCCATAATTCGAATAGTAGTAGACTCTGGCTTTAATATCACACAAACATCACCACTATTACATACGGCAGGTTTGTCAAGCGTTAGTTTCAAGGGATCGACTGAGGAGAATTTTGCAGCCTTTACTTGTAATCCAATATTTACTAGACACATTTGGTTTTCAGAGATTTCACCTTTGTAAAACTGATTTTTAATAAAATCAATCTCAAACTCTGACTTTATTGTAACATCACCTTCTTGACAAATAATATCTCCACGTCCAACTTCATCAGGTTTTACACCTTTTACTGCAAGACCTACTCGTGAAGGGCTTTTTGCTTCCTCAACTGGATCATCATGCATCTGAATAGACTTTATCATTACATCAATTCCTGCAGGATATAATTTCAGATTATCATATTGTTTGATTGTTCCAGAAACAACTTTTCCTAAAATTACTGTTCCTACACCTTTAACATCAAAACAATGATCAATTACTATCTGAGGAGCACCATCAGTTGTTTGTGGTTCAAATTCATCAATAGTTGCTTTTAGATTATCATATGGGACCTTTGCGTATTTTTCCAAAATAGTACCTTTAATCATAGAATCAAGTTTGGATTCATCAACTTCGTATGAATGAGATATTATTCCTTTTTCTTTTTTAAGAGAATCAAGAGCAACGATTTGCTCTCCTGTAAATTTGTCTAGTGCATCTACATAAAATATGACATATTCAGACAGATTAATTGCCTGAAATAGGGGTTGAATTTTATCAGGAAACCCCTTAGCAGTAACCCAAGTCTTGATAATATCAGATTCTTTTCTATCAAATAGCGCAAGATCAGTCTCTGTGCCTTTTTTACCAAACTCGTTTGCAAGTTCTTGTTTGCCTAATACAACAAAATTTACAGATTTAACCAATAGTATTCCATAAAAAATTAGACTTAATGAATCAAATGGTAAAATTTGAAAAGCGCGTTGAATCATGGAAATGATGGTAAAACTGCAGCATAGTTTGCAAACCGATGATTTGCAGGCACGACTTTCTTGTCTTTGTATTTTGCAATAGCATGTCCCATAGAGCCGTTAAGCCCAAGTGGTTTTTTGACCATCTCGTATTTATCTGCCCATTGCAAAACTTCATCACTTGGTGCATAATAGTTAATGATTTTTGTTTGAACCACACTATCAAACATTTTTTTGTATTTCGGGTTTGTGGGAATGTCTTCAGTGATTGATGCACCAAAAAAATAAACTGCCTCAATTATTTTATATTGTTTTTTTCTTGATAAATTTTCAATAGTGCTAAGAATTACCTGAGAACCCAAAGAATGTCCCATTAATCGGATTTTTGTTTTAGGGCTTTGAGATTTAAAGTCTAGTAAAAATTCTGCTAGGTTTCTTCCGTTTTTTTGGGCAATTATTTGGCCTGTTCTAAGAGCTCTTTTTGCAAATTTAAGAAGATGAGCTCCTTTTGTGTTGGAATCATAGCTAAAACCTATTACTGGATGCTTGTAATGGAGTTGTCGTAGACGTCTACGTGCAATTTCAATTTTGTTTGTAGCTCCTGCACTATCATTTCTTAGACCATGAATGATTATTGTGATTTCTTTTTTGTTAACGATTTTTTTAAAATATTTTTTTGGGTAAAGATAGTAATTATTTTTCTTTAGTGTTTTTCCAGTAGTTAAGTCATAATATCCTCTAGTAGATATTCTAGGTAAGGGATTCAATTAATTAGGACCTAGTTTTTGTTGATATTTTTTTATGTCTTGTTCTTCAACTTTAGAAAATAGAGGTTTAACTTCCCCAAGTTTATGGCCCGGTTTAATTGTCAAATTAGATATATTGTCCCAGGTATTTTCTTCAACATTATTTGAATATCCTAATTGAGTCCATATTCTTTGGGCGGATTTTGGAAGAAATGGTGAAATAGCTATTGCAATACTTTTTGCAGCATTTACCGCCAAATAGATACAGTTTTCTGTTCCAGGACCCTTCTTCCAGGGTTCCTTATGTTGGAAATATTGATTCAGAATGGAAGAAAAATCCATAATCTTTTTTTGTGCTCTATCAAGATGATTTTGCTCCATCAAGTCACCCAACTCATTTGCAAGTCCTTTTATTTTTGACTCGATTTCATTATCTTTTTCATCAAACTCCTGTGGTTCAGGAATTATTCCATCAAATGCTTTTTGTGTAAAACCCAAGGCTCGATTAACAAAGTTTCCAAGATTTCCAATCAATTCGGAGTTTATTCGTGTGGTAAATTCATTCCAATCAAAATTCAGATCATCTTGAGAGTATGGATTAATTGCAACAAGATAATATCTAAGATAATCAGCTGGATAGTATCCAAGAAATTCTTTTAATCCAATATACCAATTCCGACTTTTTGAAATTTTCTTTGATTGTAATGTAAGATGTCCTCTAGTAGGAATATAGTCAGGAAGTTTGTATTCATTGTCTATTGCCAAACGCATGGCGGGCAGAAACAAATAATGATGATAAACAATATCTTTTCCTATGAAATGATAAATATCAGCTGAATTCCAAAATTCTTTTCCATCTATGCCTTTATCGTTAAGAAATTTTACAGTAGATGAAATGTAAGCCAAATGATTATCAAACCAACCATAGAAAACTTGGCCTTTTGCCTCATCTAGTGGTATTGGAACACCCCAAGTGATATCACGAGTAATATCCCAGTCAATCAAACCAGACTGTATCCAATTTTGCACATATTTTTTTACATCTTTTTGCAGATTATTATTTTCTTCAAGCCATTTTGTTAACGAATCAGTGAAATTTGTAAGTTTGAAAAAATAGTGCGTAGTTTTTTCTTTTACAGGTGTTTGCCCACATATAGAACACTTGGGGTTCTCAATTTGTTCTGGTACTCTGCCACATTTTTCACATAAATCAGAGTATTGATCTTCAGCTTTGCAGTACGGACACGTTCCTTTAACATATCTGTCTGGTAGAAATTTTTTATCATTATTACAATAAAATTGGATTATTTCATTTTCATAAATATGGCCTGCATCGTATATTTTTTTGAAAACGTATTGAACAAATTCAATATTTTCCTTTGAGCTAGTTTTGTAAAAAAAGTCAAATTCAATATCAAAGGCTTTAAAATCTTCATAGTCTCTTTTATTCCAATATTCTACATATTCTTCAGGAGATTTTCCCTGTTTTTCTGATTGAAGTAAAATCGGAGTTCCAAAATCATCGGATGCACAAACATAGTAAGCCTCAACTCCCTTTAATTTTAAGAATCTCGTAGTAACATCAGCTGGAAGGTAAGTTGATGCTACATGACCCAAATGGATTTCTCCGTTTGCATACGGTAACGCGCTAGTAATGATTGCTTTGTTTCTCATTTGAAATAATGTTCCTGTGGTTGTCTTAAGAAGTTTTGTTAATAATTAGTGATATTCACATTACCAAGAATTCATGTATTTTATTTGCTCTGAAGTAAGTTTATCAATTTTTACATTCATTGCTTTTAGTGCATCAACAGCTACTTGTCTGTCAATTTCTTCAGGAACTGTGATAATTTTGTTTTCCATTTTTTTGTGATTTTTGAGAATGTAGAGAATAGACAAAAGTTGATTTGAAAAGGATTGCGCCATTACTTCTGGAGGGTGTCCTTCAGCAGCTACAAGATTTGCTAATCTTCCTTCACCAATCAGATATACTCGTTTTCCATTTTTTAGAGTGCATTCATCCATTTCAGGTCTTACACGTTTAACTGATTTGGATTTTTTTAACAAAAATTCACTGTCAATTTCTACATCAAAGTGTCCTACGTTTCCTAGAATTGCACCATCATGCATTTTCATAATGTGTTCTTTGCGAATAACACTGGTCATTCCAGTACACGTAATGAATATGTCACCTAATTTTGCAGCTTGAGACATTGGCATTACTTCAAATCCATCCATGTGTGCTTCAAGTGCTTTTACAGGATCCACTTCAGTAACAATAACTTTAGAGCCCATTCCTTGACATCGGGTTGCAACTCCTCTTCCCACCCAACCATAACCTACTACAACAACTCTCTTTGATGCCATCAATAAGTTCATGGCTCGGAGATATCCATCAATGGTACTTTGTCCTGTACCATATCTATTATCAAACATGTGTTTTGTGTATGCCTCATTTACCAAGATTACAGGATAACGTAATTTTCCTTGCTTTTCTACAGCACGTATTCTGGTAACACCTGCTGTTGTTTCTTCAGTAGCTCCGTAGATATCTAATTTGTTAAATTTATTATCAAAATGTGCCTTGATGTTCATATCGGCACCATCATCAGTTAGAATCTGTGGCTTATGATTCAGAACTTGACTAATACACCAATCATATTCTTTTGTAGATTGACCATACCAAGCATATACATGAATTCCTTGAGATGCTAAAAATGCTGCAATATCATCTTTTGTGGTTAAAGGGTTTCCACCACAACAAGCAACATTTGCTCCTAGCTCTTTTAGACCCATCAAAAGAACCGATGTCTCTTTTGTGATATGAAGGCAAAGACCTAATGTTATTCCCTTGAGTGGTTTTGATTTTTTTAATCTATTAATGGTATTATCAAGAATTTGCATATGAGAGCGTGCCCATTCATATGATAGTTTGCCTTCTTTTGCAAGCTTTGGGTTTTTGACTTTGCTCAATAATTTTTACCTTAGATTAGAGTATAAAATTCTATCATGCGAATCTAAATAAATGACAAAACACATGAGAAGTCATGACTTGGAAAAAGGTTGCAGAAAAAGGCGATATTGCAACAGGAAAAGGAAAAGCCTTTGATGTAGATGGGAAAAAAATTGCAATCTTTAATCAAGATGGGTACCATGCATTAGATGATCTATGTGTTCATCAAGATGGGTCATTAGCTCCTGGTAAATTAGATGGCGATATTGTAGAATGCCCACTCCATTTTTGGCATTATAACATTAAGACAGGTGAGCTAAAAGACTACCTAAAGGACGTTAAGCTGCAAACATACAAAGTAGATGCCAGAGATGATGGCATCTACGTAGATGTTTAGTTTCATTAAAAATATATCAAAAATAGAGAAGGGGATTTCCCCTCTCATTATTTTCTAGGTATGGGTTATGAGGGCACAGATATTCTGTATATTGTGTTTACAAAATAACTATATTGAATAATGTGTGTTCAAAATGAGTCACAATTTTTATTCTTAAGATCATTCAGATATTTTAATGAAAGAAGAGATACTTGATGAAATTGTTAATCAAGATTATGAGCAAATTACCAAAGACATAGAAAAATTCCTATTAAGTCAAATAGAATCTACCAAAACAGAAGGTCTTATTCTGGGTATGAGTGGAGGTATTGATTCTGCGGTATTGGCCTATTTATCAAAGAGGGTAGTAAAAGAAAAAACGCTTGCATTAATTATGCCAGACAGTGACATTACGCCAAAATCGGAAACAGAAGATGCACTAAACATGATAGATGAAATTGGAATTGAATACAAATTAGTAGACATTAAACCAATTGTAAATGAATATTCTAAATATCTGGAGCCAAACGAATGGGCAGTTGGAAATCTTCGTGCAAGAATAAGGACAAATATCCTATACTATTATGCAAATGCCAAAAATTATCTTGTATTAGGATCAAGTGATAAGAGTGAATATCTAATTGGTTATTTCACAAAATATGGTGACGGTGCATCAGACTTGACACCAATTGTTTCATTGTATAAAGTTCAGGTCAGAGAAATTGCAAAATATCTAGGAGTTCCTGAAAAAGTCATAGCAAAAAAAAGCAGTCCCCATTTATGGAAGGAACATGAAGCAGAAAAGGAAATAGGACTATCTTATGAAACAATAGATAGTATATTGTATTGTTTATATGATAGAAAACTCTCAGTTGATGAAACTGTTGAAAAGACAGATCTTTCAAGGGATAGTATAGAAAAAATACAACATCTTGTTGCACAAAGCAAACACAAAAGATTAGATCCATCAAAACCATTTGAAGGTTGAAATGAAAATACTAGATACGTTAACAAAACAAGAAAAGGAATTAGATGTTTCAGAGAATGTAAGAATTTACTTGTGTGGGGTAACAGTTTACGATGAATCTCATATTGGGCATGCTAGAACAATTATCATCTTTGATGTGTTTAGACGATATTTAGAAGACAAAGGAATCAATGTAAATTTTATTCAAAACTTTACAGATGTTGATGATAAAATAATCAATCGGGCAAAAACAGAGAATAGTACTGCTAAAGAAGTAAGTGAAAAATACATCAAAAATTATTTTGATGATTTTGACAGATTAAATGTTCAACGAGCAACAAAATATCCAAAAGCTACAGAACACATACAAGACATGATCGAATTCATCAAAAAACTTGTTGAAAAACAAATAGCATATGTTTCAAAAAATGGAGTATATTTTTCAGTAGAAAAGTTTCCAGAATATGGTAAACTATCAAAGAAAAAAATTGAAGAGCTAGAATATGGGGCAAGAATAGAAGTAGATGATGCAAAGAAAAGTCCCCTAGACTTTGCATTATGGAAGTTTGCAAAAGATGAACCGACATGGGAAAGTCCATGGGGCAAAGGAAGACCAGGATGGCACATAGAATGCTCTGCAATGAGTACAAAATACTTGGGAGAAACCTTTGAAATACATGGAGGAGGCCGAGATTTAATATTTCCTCATCACGAAAATGAGATTGCGCAAGCAGAGTCCTATACTGGAAAACAATTTGCCAAAATGTGGATGCATGTTGGAATGGTTACAATTAATGGAGAAAAGATGTCCAAATCTCTTGGCAATATTAAATCAATAAAATATGTTTTAGATAATTGGGGGCCAAATATTATCAGACTTTTTTGTTTATCCGGACATTATTCAAAACCAATTGACTATTCAGAAGAATTACTAAAAGAAAATCTCAAAAAATGGAGGCTTGCAGAAACTTGTCATTATGAATTACTTCAGGCGGAGTCATCAAATACACAGAATGTCCAACAGTTAATTGATGAAACCAAAATGGAGTTTGATAATGCATTAGAAAATGATATGAATACGCACCTGGCAATTTCTTCATTTTTCAGACTAGTTAGAGAAACAAACAGATTGGCAGCTGAAAATAATCTTGGAAAAATAGAAGCTGCTAAAATTATGCCTGAATTTCAAAGAATGCTTGACATTTTAGGTTTACAAATACCGGAATTGTCAATAAATGAAAGAAAAGAAATCGAGTCAATAATAGAAAAAAGAGAACAAATGAGAAAAGAGAAAAACTTTGAAGAGGCAGACAAATTGCGCGATAAAATAAAAAATATGAATATCGAATTGCTTGATCATAAAGGAAGAACTGTTTGGATAAAAAAAGAAAAAATCAAAGTTGAATGTTAGAAAAT
>JAWVZS010000037.1:0-8105 GCA_033722055.1 Nitrosopumilaceae archaeon | reverse complement strand
GAACATCAAATTATGAACAAGGAATTGAAATTGTACGAAGTGAACTTGAGGAAAAATTATCCCAACTAAAACAAAATCCCCAAGAAAATGAAAGAGAAATTTACAGAACAGAAGAAGATCTCAAGAAATTGGATAATCTTTATGAGAATTTTCATCTGGGAATGAATGTTTTTAGAACAGCTCATGGTGGAAGAGAAAAACTAAGAGAATAAACCGAACTTAAATTAATATAGGAAGTAGAATGTCTTAGATTGCCGGCTATGCATTCTGAAAAAATCGAAAAACACCTTGAGAAAGTAAAAGAATCACAACAAGGTGGTGGACAAGATAGAATCAAGGCTCAACATGAGAAAGGTAAACTTACCGCACGAGAAAGAATTGATCTCTTACTAGATGAAGGAACTTTTACTGAACTTGATCCAATGGTTACTCATCATTATCACGAATTTGATATGCAAAAAAAGAAATTTTTCAGTGATGGTGTAGTTGGTGGTTACGGAAATATTAATGGAAAAAAAGTTTTTGTTTTTGCTTATGATTTTACCGTATTAGGCGGAACACTCAGTCAAATGGGTGCAAAAAAAATTACTAAATTGATGGATCATGCAGTAAGAGTTGGCTGCCCAATTATTGGTATAATGGATTCTGGTGGTGCAAGAATTCAGGAAGGAATAATGAGTTTAGATGGTTTTGCAGATATCTTTTATCATAACCAATTAGCTTCAGGTGTTGTTCCACAAATTACAGCAAGTATAGGTCCATCTGCTGGTGGTTCTGTATACTCTCCAGCAATGACTGACTTTGTAATCATGGTTGAAAAAGTTGGAACTATGTTTGTAACTGGGCCAGATGTTGTTAAAACAGTACTTGGAGAAGAAATTTCATTTGAAGCATTAGGTGGTGCACAAGCTCACGGAACAAAAAGTGGTGTTGCCCATTATGTTGCAAAAAATGAATACGATTGTTTTGACTATATCAAAAAACTGTTATCCTATATTCCAGAAAATAACACCCAAGAACCACCAATTGTAAAAACAGATGATGATCCAAATAGACTAGATCATAATTTAATTAATTTAATCCCAGAAAATCCCCTTCAACCCTATGATATGAAAGAGATAATCAATTCTATTGTAGATAATAATGAATTCTTTTAGATTCATGAACTGTTTGCACCAAATATTATAGTTGGATATGCAAGAATGAACGGCAAAGTTGTTGGAATAGTTGCCAATCAACCTCTAAACCTTGCAGGAGCTTTGGATATTGATTCATCTAACAAAGCAGCACGCTTTATTCGATTTTGTGATGCATTTAACATTCCAATAATCACTCTCGTAGATACACCTGGATACATGCCTGGTTCTAACCAAGAACACAATGGAATTATCCGTCATGGGAGCAAGCTCCTTTATGCATATTGTGAGGCTACAGTTCCTAAAATTACACTTGTTATTGGCAAGGCATATGGTGGTGCCTATATTGCGATGGGTAGCAAAAACCTAAGAACCGATGTAAATTATGCTTGGCCTACAGCAAGATGTGCTGTTTTAGGTGCTGAAGCAGCTGTTAAAATTATGAATAGAAAAGATTTGGCAAAAGCCGATGATCCTGATGCTTTACTAGCTAAACTAAAAGAAGAATTTGCAGAAAAATTTGATAATCCATATGTTGCGGCTTCCCATGGAACAGTAGATAATGTAATTGATCCATCTGAAACACGACCTATGTTGATTAAGGCCTTAGAAATGCTGACAAATAAACGAGACAAACAACTACCAAAAAAACATGGAAATATCAATTTGTGATTTAAAATGATTGAAAAAGTACTAATTGCAAACAGAGGAGAAATTGCTCTACGTGTGATACGAACATGTAAAGCACTGGGAATAAAAACAGTCGCAGTTTATTCTGATGAAGATATTAATTCACTTCATGTTAAAAATGCAACAGAAGCATATCATATCGGCGAAGCAGCTCCTGCAAAGTCCTATCTTAATCAAGAAAAAATTCTAGACGTGGCATTATCATCTGGTGCTGATGCAGTTCATCCAGGATATGGATTTTTGTCAGAAAATGATGAATTCAATAAACTTTGTAGAGATAACAAGATCACATTCATTGGGCCAAGTCCAGAATCTATGAAGCTTTGTGGTGACAAAATGGAGTGTAAAGCTGCCATGCTAAAAGCAAAAGTTCCTACTGTTCCCGGTAGTCCAGGATTAGTAAAAGATGTTGAAGAGGCAACCAAAATCGCAAATGACATTGGTTACCCTGTTTTACTAAAATCCGTTTATGGTGGAGGTGGACGTGGAATTCGTCTAGTAACTAATGATAAAGAACTCAAAGAAGCATACGAATCTGTTACAGGTGAATCTATTGCAGCTGTTGGAAAATCTGCCATAATTGTTGAAAAATTCCTAGAAAAAACTAGACACATTGAATATCAAATGTGTAGAGATCATCATGGTAATGCAGTACATCTCTTTGAAAGAGAATGCTCAATTCAAAGACGAAATCAAAAACTAATTGAACAGACTCCATCTCCAGTGGTTGACCAAGAAACACGAGAGAGAGTAGGTGAATTAGTAGTAAAAGCATCTGAAGCAGTAGACTATACTAATCTCGGCACAGCAGAATTCTTACGAGCAGATACTGGAGAGTTTTATTTTATTGAGATTAATGCAAGACTCCAGGTAGAGCACCCTATTAGCGAAATGGTTTCTGGATTGGACTTTGTTAAATTACAAATTGATATTGCTAATGGTGAACCACTTCCATTCAAACAAAAAGATCTAAAGATGAATGGATATGCAATTGAATGTAGAATTAATGCTGAAGATACATTTTTAGACTTTGCTCCATCTACAGGCCCGGTCCCAGATGTCAGAATTCCAGCAGGACCATCGGTTCGATGTGATACATATCTTTATCCTGGTTGTACCGTTTCACCATTTTATGATTCTTTGATGGCTAAACTTGTAACTTGGGGCCAAACATTTGATGAATCTAGATTACGAATGCTTAACGCACTAGGTGACTTTTATGTAGAAGGCGTCGAAACATCCATCCCACTTTATCAAACAATACTCAATATGGAAGAATACAAAAAAGGAGAACTGTCCACAGACTTTTTGAAACGTTATGATGTTATCAATAGACATAGAGAAGATCTCAAAAAAGAAAAGAAAGAAAAAAGTCAGGCCGCAGTTGCTGCAGCAATTATGCACTCAGAACACTTCAAAAGCAGAATTAAAGACTCGTCTCATGCAAGTCCATTATGGAAGAGTAGACTAGTAGGATAGAAAAATGGATTACAAAATAGAAGATCTAGAAGATGCATTTGAGGGTGAAATTGTAGAACGTTTGGGAGAAAGAGAATTTACAATCAAAATTAATGATCAAGAACATAATTTGAAAATTCTTTCAATGAATGCAAAAGAGATTGAATTTGTATTAGACCAAGAATTTCATAGAGCAAAATATCTTGAAGCATCAACTAACAAAATGAATATTGTAATTGATAATGCGCCTATGACATTAAAGATGCATACTAACCTAGATGAGATTGTATACAAAAACTCTGGTGGACCTGCTGCAGCAGATTCTGAACTTGCATTACAGAGCCAAATTCCAGGCAAAGTTATTTCACTTGCAGTAAGTGATGGTGATTCAATTGAACAAGGTGAGACTGTTTGTGTTCTAGAATCTATGAAAATGCAAGTATCTGTAAAGGCTCACAAATCTGGAACAGTAAAATCTCTCAAAGTAAAAGAAGGAGCTAGTGTTGCAAAAGGCGACGTAATAGCTGAAATAGAATAAAAAAATAAAAAATTAGTTTGATTTTAGATGGTCTTTGATTTCCTGATAGTTTGGTTCTTTTAGTGGATCATCTGATACCCACTTGTAACCAATAGTACCATCTTCGTTTACTATAAAGACAGAGCGTTTTGCAGCGTTGTAATCTTTTACATGTAACAAATCAGGCATTAATACATCATAGTCTCTAATTGCCTTTGATTTGTAATCTGATAGCACTGGAAAGTTAAAGTTGTGTTTTTCTGCAAATGCTTTGTTAGCAAATGGCCCGTCATTACTGATTGCGATTACTTGTGCACCCATATCTTGAATCTCTTTCCAAGAGTCTCTGAATGTACACAATTCGGTTTCACATACGGGAGAACTTGCTGCAACAAAGAATGACAGTACTGTTTTTTTACCTTTGAATTCGTCTAGTTTTCTTGGCTTTAGTTCTGTATCTATTAGCTCAAAATCAGGAGCTTTATCTCCGACATTAACCATGATCGCATTCTATTGTTGTCATATTAAGGACTTTGCAAAAAATCAAAATACAAAAAATTTGGATCAAAAAAATGTGCATAGCTTTTTATATTAAAATCCAGTCCCAAAGCTAAATTGGTCGGGGAATTGGCAGGGAATTTTGGCAATATCATGCTAATGTTTGGTTTTGCCGTAGTTGCAGTAGGTCCTGCTTTGATTATTTCTCGTATGGTTTCCCCTAGAAAGAGAAACAACCCTGTCAAGTTTTTGCCTATGGAGTGTGGTCAAGTTCCAAAAGGTGAAGGAAGAACTCACTTCATGATGCAATATTATGCGTATATTCTGATGTTTGTTGTCTTTGATGTAATGGCGATATTTCTCTATGCATGGGGAAGCACAATTCTTAATCTTCCAAAGTCTGCTACACTTCCAATAATTGGATTTTTGGCAATTATGTTTGCAGCAATGGCATTTGCACTATATCAATCAAGGAGGCGTAATATTTGGTAATTATTTATACAGTCACGAACTATAGGAGTGAGGGTTTAGATTGCTAAAAGATCTTGTAACACCACAAAACGCCAATGTATTTGTTGGCAAGCTAGGTGATATACTAGAAAAAGCAATCGATAAGCCATTAGGCTACGCCATTAATTGGGGTAGAATATGGTCACTTTGGCCCGTACACATTGAAACTGCATGTTGTAGTGTAGAGTTCGGAGCAGCATCAGGTCCTAAATACGACGTTGAAAGATTCGGAATCATTGAAGCTTTTGGTTCACTACGTCAGTGTGATTTGATTGTAGTACAAGGAACTATTACAAGAAAGATGGCACCACGACTTCGTTTAGTTTATGATCAAATGCCAGAACCAAAATACGTAATCGCTATGGGTGCATGTGCAATTACCGGAGGTTTGTACTTTGATTCTTACAATGTACTTCCAGGTATTGATGGAGTAATTCCAGTTGATGTGTATGTTCCAGGTTGTCCACCTAGACCTGAAACTCTTATCCAAGGATGTATGCTGTTACAAGAAAAAATCAAGAGGATGAAGGCTAGGAAGTTTGTATAATGAGTGAAGAAACTAAACCTGTAACAAAGGAAACAAAAGAAACTCCTGATACAAAAGAACCAGAATTACCTGAATTTGAAAAAGGACTAGTTGACACTATAACAACAAAGTTTCCAAACAGTCAAGTTGATTTTGTAAAGGAAGATAGAATAGGAATTAAAGTAAAAAAAGAAGAAATCAAAGAAATTGCTGCCTTTATTCGGGACGAACTAAAATTTGACCATGCCGAGTCCGTTGCAGGAGTAGATTATCCTCAAGACAACGAAATCGAAGTAGTTTATCATTTAGGTTCATACACTGAACCATCTCTTGCTAAGCAAGTTTTGAGCATCGCAACACGTGCTCCCAGAGAAGAGAATCCAAATCCAGGACATGATTTAACAAAGCTTCCAAGTCTTAGGGAGATTTTTTACAGTGTAGAATTTCATGAACGAGAAATTTTTGAAATGTTAGGAGTTTATTTTGAAGGTCATCCAGATAATAGACGATTATTACTTCCAGAAGATTGGGCAGATTTACCTCCATTAAGAAAGGACTTTAAGATTAAAGGAAGATAAAAAATGTCAAACAAATTACCTCCAGGATTACAACTTGAAAAAGTAGATGAGAGAATAATGACTCTCAATGTCGGGCCGCAACATCCAGGTTCTGGCCACATGAGAATTATTGTACAAATTGATGGTGATTATATTGTTGCATGTGATCCTGATCCCGGTTATGTACATCGTGGAGAAGAAAAAATGGCAGAATATAGAAACTATATTACAAACATTCCACACTTGGAAAGACCTGTAATACATGATTCTTGTAATATTTTGTATCCCTATGTTTTAGGTGCAGAAGAACTACTAGGTGTTGAAGTACCAGAACGTGCAAAATATCTTAGAGTTATTGCATCTGAACTAAACAGATGTGTTTACACGCAATATTGGTTGGCAATTTATGGAATCTTTTTGGGACATTCTACAATGTTTATGTGGCCAGCTGGTGATCGTGAATTATTTATTGATTTGTTAGAAAAGATGACTGGTGCAAGAGTTACACATGCATATTTTATTCCAGGCGGTGTGAGAAATGATGTTCCTCCAAACTTTGAAGATGTTTGTTTACGACAAGTAAACTATTTTGAAAAGCGACTAAGAGAATATGGTGATATCTTTTATGACAATCCAATACTAAAAGCACGAACAGAAGATACTGGTATTTTATCACGTGAAGATGCAATTAGATTAGGAACAACTGGCTCTGTGTTAAGGGCAAGTGGTGTAGATTATGATATCCGAAAGAAAGATCCTTACGACGTATATGAGGAGATAGATTTCCAAACTAATGTTCTAAAAGAAGGTGATTCTTATGCCAGATCTAAAGTTCCATGGTTAGATATGCTTGAAAGTTGTAATATTATTCGCGAAGCATTACGAAAAATGCCAAAGTCTGGCTCTGTTAGAACTAAACTAAAACCAAATCCAAAAGGAGGAAATGAGTCTGTTTACAAACGAGTAGAATCTGGTCGAGGTGCATTAGGATCTTATATTGTATCTAATAACAAAGCAGAACCATATCGCGTTAAGCTGAGTGTGGGTTCCTTTAGAAATCTAATTGCAATGCCATACTTACTCAAAGGCGAAAAATTAGGAAACATGCCATCAGTTTATTGGAGTCTTAATTATTGGCCAGTGGAGGCAGATAGATAAATGTCAGTTATTGCACCCAAATTCCGATTAAGTGAATTCATTCGCTCAATTTTAGATAATGTATTTTGGATAATAATGCTAGTAACTCTAGTTGGAATACCTGCTGTCCAAATTGTTTTGTTTTATGTTGAAATGCCAGTAATTGATGGTGAGTTACTAACACCATTTCTTGCATTAACGTGGCTTGCTGATCCATCGCGAACATTGCCAATAGTTAAAGCATTCATGGCAACAGATGCATTCAAAATTATGGCATTTCCAGGATTTGGATTTGCAGCATTGCTTGCAGCAGGAACTATTTTTGTTGAACGAAAATTGCTAGCAAAATTACAACTTAGAGTAGGTCCCTTTTATTGTGGAAAAATAGAGGGTATACTTCAACTAGCAGGAGATGGTCTGAAATTAATTTCAAAAGAAATTATCATTCCAGCAAAGGCTGACAAACCAATATTTTGGCTGGCCCCTATTGCATTTGTTGGAACAGCAGCTGCATTCGTTGCATTAATTCCAGCTGCTCCGGGAGGTTGGGTAGTAGCTGATATTGATGTAGGATTATTGGCAGTCTTTGCCGTGATTGGATTTTTCCCAATAATAACAATTCTATCTGCTTGGTCTGCTAACAGCAAATTCCCATTCATTGGAGGAATTCGTGCACTGCATCAAATGGTATCGTTTGAAATTCCACTTATTTTGTCTCTGTTAGGCGTTGTAATTTTAACAGGTACACTAAACCTGACTGAAATTGTAGAAAGTCAGACAACCTTTCCATGGATTATATTTTTGCCAATTGGCGCAATTGTATTTTTTATTTGTATGTTAGCTGAGCTTGAAAGAATCCCATTTGACTTACCAGAAGCAGAAAGTGAAATTGTTGCAGGATGGCTAACAGAATTTTCAGGAATGATGTATGGTCTTGTACAATTAGGAACTTATCTTAAACTATATGCATTTGCTGCACTCTTTGTAGTTTTATTCTTAGGTGGTTGGAATGGACCAATGTTGTGGCCTCCATTCCCTGAAGAACTTATCACACACGGAATTGAATTAGGTCCAAT
>JAWVZS010000036.1:0-8149 GCA_033722055.1 Nitrosopumilaceae archaeon | reverse complement strand
TGTTTGATCCTGAAAGATGGGATTATTACAGAATCAAATTATAAAATTTCATGAGAGCATCAGAAATAAAAAAAAGATTACAAAAAATTATTTCATGTGATATTCATTTAGAAAAAGAATTTACATCATTTTATTCAGTAGATGCAAGCTCGTATCAAATCAAACCACTACTAGTAATCATTCCAAACAATACAAAAGAGATTACTGAAATTGTAAAATTTGCAACAAAAAACAAGATTTCAGTTACTGTAAGAGGTGCTGGGACCGGACTTGTAGGAAGCGCACTTAATTCAGGAATTATATTCGATATGAAAAATTTTAATGAAATCAAAGTTGCAAAAACAGATGTTACAGTAGGGCCAGGCGTTCAAAAAGGAGTATTAGATAAAATATTAAAATCAAAAAAGAAATTTCTTGGGCCAAATCCATCCATTGGATCATACTGCAGTATTGGAGGAATGATTGGAAACAATTCCAGTGGTAGTAGAACGCTAAAGTATGGTAGTGTGATCGATAATTTAAAAGAAATCAGTTTTGTGGACGGGAATGGACAATTAATTCAATTACCGCAAAACAAAAAATATGCACAAAAAGTTTTAGAGATTTCAAAAAAAATTGATCTTAAAAAATTTCCAAACGTATCAAAAAACTCATGTGGGTACAGATTAGATAAAATAAAATCAATAAAAGATACTCCAAAAATTATTGCAGGATCTGAGGGTACACTAGGCATAATGGTATCCGCTAAACTAAAAATTCAAAACATTCCAAAACAGAAAAAATTATTCGTAATTGAATATACTACAGAAAATACAGCAGCAAAAGAATGCCCATATATTTACAGACTAAATCCATCTGCAATTGAATTTGTAGATAAAAAGACTCTAGACAATATAGATTTTAAATTCTCAAAGAATGCAAAATGTCTATTATTTGTAGAATTTGATTCAAACATTACAAAATCTGAAAAATTATTAAAAAAAATAATTTCAGGTAGAATTGTAAAAAGCATCAAAAACGATTTACAGATACAAAAGTGGTGGAAGTACAGAGATTCTGCATTATATTATAGTCTAAAATCAATCAAAAAAGAAAATAGAATTCCCCATATCATAGAAGATGCCACAGTATCACTTGAGTTACTTCCAAAGTTATTTTTTACAATAAAGAAAATAAATCAGATATTTAATACAGATTCAGTTTTTTACGGACATGCCGGAAACGGCAACATTCATGTCAGATTGATTGCAGGAAGACAAAATCCAAAGAAATTAGAAAAAATAGCTGCAAAATATTTTGATCAAGTAATTAGCATGGGTGGAACAATTACTGGCGAACATGGAGACGGGCTTGCAAGAAGTCAATTTGTAAAAAAGCAATATGGTAATGCAAACTATATCACATTCAGACAGCTAAAGGCATTTTTTGATCCAAAAAATATCCTAAATCCAGACAAAATTATTTCATCAAAAAACACAGTACTCAAGAATCTTGAAAAATTCTAAAAATTATGTAACAAGAGCAAATTTACGTTCACAAACCCTTTATTAGTAAAAAATCATCCCCCAACTCGTGCTTGGAAAACTAGCCGTACTAATAGCAATACTAGGAATAATGTCCACATATCCTGTTTATGGTCAACTAGATTCTGTGGATATTAGTAGTGCCAGGCTAGCAAATGCATTTGGAGCCACTCTAGGAGATCATGTAAACATTGGTCAGACAGTACAGATTACTGCAGACATTAAAAATAATCTAGATGAATCACAAGAGTTTGTCTATATCATCCAAGTCAAAGACGATTCAGGAAGAGTAGTAGATTTGGCATGGATTACAGGATTATTATCTCCAGGACAATCATTTAACACAGGTTTATCGTGGAGATCTGAAGTAGGTGGAGACTATACTGCAGATATTTTTGTGTGGGACAGTCTAGTGGATAGAAACGCACTAGATGAATTTGAACAAATTGAAATCATAGTTAGCTAGACTGGACAGAAATTAATTTTGATAGTTTAAGTGCAAACAGACTTCCAATAACACCTGTAACAATTGAAGGAATTATTGTCAGGGCAAATACATCTGGCATTAACTGAAAATAAATATGAGAAATCATACTTGGCGATACTAGTGCACCTAGTAGAACTTCATTAAATGTATACATTACATATGGATAATATATCAAATAAAAAATAGAACCCAATAAACCACCAGCAAAGATTACAGAGTATTTTGATCTTCTATAAGATATTACAAAGTCAGCTATCAAAAACGGAATTATGTTTACAAAATAAAATTCCACAGAGCTTACCAGTGCAAAGTTTGGCAAAATTGCAGTAGAGCCATATACTAAAAGAAATAATCCTCCCAGAATAGAAAGTATTCCAAATCTATTATTGGATAATAAACTGCCAACAATCGGTAACACAGAAATCAAAAATGAATATCCAATAGTTGCAGTTATTGCAGCAAATGTTGGCTCGGGATTAAAATCAAAATAATCAGTATCAGAAAAAGGCAAGCTAAGCGAAGAAATCATGCCTGTTGCAGACAACCAAACAGGAAGTATTGCTAAAATTATGATAAAAATTGCAATCTTGTTTTTAGAATGATTATTCTGAGTATATCTTGAAATTCCAACCATTGCACCTAATGAACATAAAATCATTCCTGAAATTAGTGTAAGATGTGGAGGGCTAAGCAATCCATCCAATCCAAAATTAGAATGCCAAACAAAATCAAATGGTCCAGCTCCTACAAGTAATGAAATTCCTAAAAGCGACAACTTTACTGATATTGTGTAAAGATTTTTGGAATCTAATTTTCTCCAAGAAAAAAATGAAACTACAATTCCGATTAGAGCTATAGCAACACCAGTATACAATAATGCATGAGGTGGAGAAAAAAACGTTTCAGGTTTGTTTAAGAGATGGTTTGTAATATCCCAGCTTCCTCCAACGGTAACTAGTAAAATTCCAAAGCTGGTTAGAATATTTCCTAAAAAGAAAATTTGTTTCAAATGAGAAAAAATTAAACTGTTTTGAGAAATTATCATCGTATACACCGAATTTTATGAAATTACCTCTACTGTGTATTTTTTAACATATTCATTTTGATGATCTAAAATACCGTCTCTTGGGAAATGAGACTGTTCAGACACATGAGGTATTGCAATGTTTTTTACATAAATTACAAAGGAGCCAGTTTTTTGTGGCGTGATTAACAAATCCATATTAAATTTAGAATTTGAAGGAACTGGCCTATTCATAGCTTCAATTGATGGATATTTTGCAAGTACTGTTTCCACACCACCGGTATAACTTGCACCTATTTCATCTCCAACATTAATCATTAATGGAGTATGAGACAAGTCATAATTTGTGATTTTTACTATACCATCTAAATTATCCAGTTCAGGAAAAGCAGCTGAGATTATGTAAATATCACCATAATCGCCCACGTTCTCTGAGTCTATCTGTATCAGAAAGGACTCGCCTAATTGTATTTGGGTATCAGACAGAATGGCCTCAAAATATGGGGATGGTTCTAGTTGTTTTTGTTCTAGATATTTTTCTGGGAAAACTCCTAATGCTAAAACAAAGTAAGATGACAAACCAATTACAATTATTGGTATTATGATGTATAATTTCATGTAATGAAATTGAGGATTTTTCAACATTAATAATATTCGAATAGTCAAATTATTCGAAAATCTTAAAAAATAACCCCTACAGGTACGAAAAAATTAGTTTCGGACCATCAAAATTAAGATCGGGGGTTTGCCTCATAGTAAAAAAAGTTTAACAAGGTCTCGCTAATAGAACCTAGCACAACATCAGTTATGACAATAGGATATTGTGTTAAGTGCCGCGATAAAAGAGACATTCAAGGCGCTAAACCATACACCATGAAAAATGGCAAACCTGCATTAAAGGGAACATGTCCAAAATGCAATACAGCCATTTTCAGAATTGGCAGAGGTTAGAATTTTTTAAACAAAATCTATCGTTGCCATTCATCAGAGAGTCCATTCCACAAACTAAAGAGTGGCGATGGATCTTTCCCAATTTCTTCTTGAATTCTATTTTTCAAAACAAATTCAAAATTATCTAATGCATCAGTTCCGCCATCATCAAAAAGTTCTTTTCCAATTTCTGCAATGCGTTTTTTCTTTTCTTCAATATCATTTGAATCAGGTTTTTGTAAACAATCAGTAATTAAATCAATTAGTTCTTCTTCTAACATAAAGTCCATTGTAAATTATTGATTTGAGCAGATCAATTTAGTCTTTTACAAAAAATTTTGATCCCCCAAAATGGGAGATCAACAATGGCGACAAACGAATGTTCTTAGTCATTATATTATATGAATAGTTTCTAATAAGATTATATGAAAATACTAAATGGTTCCAATATCAAAATAAAAGAAAAGAAAGGATTCCTTATTGGAAAGGATCTATGAATGGACAGTTTACTATATGATCGCTATCCATGGGTCTGGCTATGCCTATGTTGATGTGACCTTCTTCGTTGTATGCGTTAATGTCGCCAATGGTTTCAAGAACTTGTGCCTTGGAAGGATCTTCCCAACCAATCATGAAAATTCTCCACATTGGACTATAGTTGTCATCACCAGGTGCAGATGCTGCGATTCCAGGTTGAAATCCCAAAGGACCAACTCCCTTTATTCCATTTTTGAATTGGAATAAATCAACTGCGGCTTGATTTGCAATCAAACTAGCTGATGTTGGTGCATTTACTACTCCCATCATTCCGGCAGGTCCACTTGGTGTTGCATCAGTTACAATGTAATAGATGGTTCTTCCATCAGGACCCCAACCTCTGTGAGCAATGAATGTGACTGTCATTTCTTCTTTATCGATTTCCAGTACTTGTCCACCGCCATATGCCATATCATCAGTTAATGTTTTGACATCTTTTACCATCATTTGTCCTTCTGGCCAAACAATTTGTGGCATATTCAATACAACATCTAATTCATTTAGTGTAACTTCGCCTTTTTGTGCTGCATCAAGAATTGCCTTTTCAGATTTCAAAACTTTTGGAGTTTTTCCTTCATTCCATGTTACATGGACATGTGAAGTTAGTGCACTGTAAATATCAGGTTGAGCTGGTGTACTTGTAAATACTTCACCTTGGAATCCATGAACACCATTACCTTCTATACCATTTGTGAACATGTATGTCGTAGATAGTGCTGCTTTTGGTGCTTTTGCCAATGGTGGAGCTAGTTCAACTTTCCATCCTTGATTTTCTGTAATTATTTTAGCATGTGTCGGATCATTAGAGTCAGTAATGATAAAAAGCACTTCACCGCCATTGTAGAATCCTTTATGCATTGGAATTTCAGCTGGAACATTTGCTCTGGATAGTTTGAGTAAAGAACCAGGAGCTGCTTTTTCTGTAGTCATCTTTGATTCTGATTTAGTTTCTGTCTTAGTTTCAGTCTCACTTACTGATGTTTCAGTAGTACTAGTTGCAGGTGCTGTTAGGCGTCCTTGATCTTCTTCCCAACCTTCTCGTCCACCTGGATAGTCTTTACACAAGACATCACCACATACTATGTTCTTAGTTGCAGCACCATAAGAGCTGGTACTAACACCAGATGCCTTTAGAGCTTCAACATCTGCAAAATATACTGTAGTGATACTAATTGTGAGTAAAGGGACTATAGCCAGTATTGCTATGTATTTTAGTCTGCTATTCATTGAGTCATAAGTCTAATTTTTATTTAAAAGAATTTGTCCAAATCGTACATTTTTTATCGTATTTGTACAAACAGTGACTTGATTGGTAAAATTAGGAACTATTGATTTAGAAATTTTGTTTTTGGGAATAACTAATGACGGTAAATTTAATGAAAATGATATCGAAGATTCTAATCTAAAACGATTAGGAGTTGGAAAAATTCTAGATACATTGGCAAGTCTAAAAGACAGAAATCTGATCAATCTTAACAGCGACGGGACTTTCGAAGTAACAGAACTTGCTAAATCACATTTATGGGATAAGAAAATTCCGCTATGGACTAGAATACTACGACTGTTAGAGGTTCAGGCAGAGTCGATCAAAAAAATATCAGAAATACTTTACGAGTCATCCAGTGAAATAGAAAAAGAGTTAGAAAATCTTAGAAAAAATCAGCTGGTTTTAATGTCGCCAATAAGAAAAGAAGGAAACATTATCAAAAGTTTTGAAATACTACAAGAAGGAAAAGAGTATTTAGAAAAAATCGAAACAGAGGGAATTCCAGATGAAATTTTGGGAGCACCACCTGCTGAAATTGAAATTTTAGAATTATTAGACGATATCACTACAGAGATTAACAGTTCTGAATTATCTAAAGAATCACAAGATAAAATTGTATCAAAAATTAATCAAATTAGAAACAAGCTGAATGTATAGCTATTTTGTTTTTAGTTTATCGTGAATTTGAGCAAGAATTAATTCTGCTTTTTCTTTGTCTTCATGATTTTCATGTTTTTCATCAAGTATTGCATCGATTTCATAGCTTTTGTCTACTAGAACATTTGCAACATGATCATCTAAGGTGCCGTTTCCAATCAAATAATATGCAAATACAGTTTCTGTTTGCCCTATTCTGTGAAGACGATCTTCTGCCTGTCTGTGAATTGCAGGACTCCAATCAAGTTCTGCAAATACCACATATTTTGCTCGATTCAGGTTAATACCCACATTGCCTGCACGTAGTCCTGCTATCATTAGTTTAGATTGACCATTTTGAAATTTGTCAATTTGGTCTTGTCGTAGTTTATCGCTTTGACCACCAATAATTGAAACAGGTGAAAATTCTTGCAAGTTTTCATTTAGAAGTTTATGCATTACTTTGTGATGACAAAATACCACAACGCTTTCTTCGATTTCCATTATATTTTTTACAAAATTAATAACATGAGGAAGTTTAGCTATGCCAGCTGCTTGTCGTTCACTTTGAATTGCCCTTCTATATGAAGCAGATTTATCAAAGTTTGATTCTGCAGATTTTTGTTCTTCTTCAAGTTTGTTCCAAATTTTATCTAATTCTTCTAGATAGTAATCAGTATCAGAATCAATTACTTCCTTGTAACGAACTTTATCTTTTAGCTCTTTTAGAACATCAGATTTTTTTCTTCTAAGCATTACATGTTTTTGTAATTGGTTTCTAAGAGATGCACGTTTATTTTCCAAAACAATTGCTTTGCCCTTTTCATTAACGTAGCAAAAGTACTCACAAAATTCTTTAAAGTTTCCCAGCAGTCCTGGACGAAGTATATCTACAATTGGCCATATTTCTGAGCCTCTATTATAGATTGGAGTTCCAGATAACCCAATTCGATATTTTATGGATGGAAGAGCTGCCAACTTCTTTATTGCTTTGTATTTTTGTGTGGTTTTGGACCTCAAGTTATGCACCTCATCACAGACTATGGTTTTGATGTTTAGCTTTGAAAGATCTTTTTGTCGTTTGTAAAGTAATTCGTAATTGATAATGTAAAAATCAAATTTACCTAAATCTTGAGTTTTTCCTGTTCTGATAATAGTAGATGTGGGAGATTCATTTTCAACAATTCTGCCATTTCTACTCTTTTTCTTTAAAAATTTTGTAATTTCACGTTGCCAATTGTTCAATGTAACTAATGGTGCAACTACTAAAACTGGAAATGCCTGCTTTTCTGCAGTAAGATAAGATAAAGTTTGGACGGTTTTTCCAAGGCCCATTTCATCTGCAAGTAATGCATTACCAGAGGATTTTAGCAAAAAGTCAAGGCCTTCTTTTTGAAAGTTTAGTAGTTTGCCCCTAAACTGGGATCCTGGTTTTGCTTTCTTGAGATGATGTTTAACTGGAGGAAGGGTGGGTTTGGTTGAAAAGGTTTTAACAATTTTTCTTTGCCATGCAGATTTTGACAAAATTTCAAGCGGATATCTATCTACCATCCATTTGATTTGTTTGACACTTTCTTCAGTGTCTGGGATTATTACTTCATCGATATTTTCCCCATACCATGCTTGAGGAACCAAACGTGAGATCATATTGACTGCTCTTGAGCCTCGGATCTTCCATGTCCATGTTTTTGAGAATTTGTCTAAAACATACTCTAATGATCCAAATGACTCCATAGATGTTTCCA
>JAWVZS010000035.1:0-8179 GCA_033722055.1 Nitrosopumilaceae archaeon | reverse complement strand
TCATGAATCTGTTCAGTGTCAAGTTTGGTTAGTTCATCATAACCAGTAAACTTTGCAAAACGGACAAGCTCATCCAGAGTGTAAGAATAGGTCCTAAATGTTGCAGAGCAATCTATTGCATCCTCAAAATTTTGAAAAGATGTGCATATGCGATCGTATTTTGGGACGCGTTTTACCATGCATTAGGTATGTGTTGTAAAGTATAAAGTCATAGTTTGTCTTCGTATAACCAGCATTGCACATAACCGGAATTTGTTTTAAAATTTGGCGGGTTTTTTTTGCATTTATCAAATGCCTCAGGACATCTATCAATAAATCTACATTCAGTTGGAAACTTTTGTAAGCTGGGTGGGATACCCTTGATGTATGTTGGTTTAGTACCATGTAGTCTTGGAATTGATTCTAACAATAATTTGGTATACGGATGTTTGGGGTTTTTGTATACCTCATCAGCAGAACCAAATTCTATCATTTGACCTCCATACATGATGCCAACTTTATCGGCAATTTCAGATAGAACTGCCAAATCATGGGTTATGAATAGAAAAGACATTCCATCTTTTTTCAATTTTTTTAACAGATTAATTATTTGAGCCTGAATTAAGACATCCAAAGCTGTTGTAGGCTCATCAGCTATGACAAGTTTTGGTTTTAAAACTAAAGCCATAGCAATAATTACTCGTTGTTTCATTCCTCCACTAAGCTCATGAGGGTATTTTTCTAAAACAGAATAATCCAAATTTACTGATTTGATTGCATCAGAGATTAATGATTTTGAATCACCAGTATAGTGATGTTGTTTTAAAACCTCAATGAACTGTTCTTTTATAGTAAATACAGGATCTAAAGAATTCATTGCGCCTTGAAATATCATGGAGATTTTTTTCCATCGAAAATCCTTGGCGAACTTGTTTTCATTCATCTCTAAAATTTTTTCATCATCAAAAGTGATTTCTCCTTGAGTGATCTTTCCTCCAAAAAGCATTCGCAATATGGCAAGACCCAGTGTGCTTTTACCACAAGCACTCTCTCCTGCAATTCCAATTGATTCACCATCTTTGAGAGCAAAGGAAGCCCCATCAACAGCATACACAGGTCCCTTGGATGTTTCATAAATTACCGATAAATTATCCACAGAAAAAAAAGTCATAGTACTAGTAGATCTGCCTTGTTATTTTATTTTGCACTAAGGGATATAAGCTGCCTTGCCAGAAAGTAAAAAAGTCAAGCAAAATGAAGTTGCCAATATGTAATTTTGATGCTAAGAATGCTATTTTATGTCCACAATGCGAATCCAAAATAGAATCAGGTAGTTTAACAAAAGCAGATGCTGAAGCATCGATCAAGCTTGCAAACCTAGCAAAAGAGAACGATGTAATTGAAAATTTTACCCTAGTCTCCTGCAGAGAAATCAATGGAAACTATATTCTGACATTAAATAAAAATGACATTTTAGCCATTAGGCAGAGCAGAGTATTGTATAGAATGATCCAAAATCAGTTTTCAGGGAAAATATGGCTTGTAGAAAATGCCAATAATGATAAAAAATTCATAGAAGATCTGTTTTTTCCAACAAAAATATTGTCAATAAATTCAGTATGGGCACCAGGAGGAGTTCAAAAAACAAAGGCAGTAGTTTCAGGACGATGGACGCCTAGATTTCCTATTGATCTTGATACAGTAATCCAGATCGTTAAAAATGCCCGAAACCTTGACATTGAAATAGATTTTGAAAACAAGTGATAGTATGGGATTTGTAAAAACACATGATATTGCAGAGTTAGCTTCCAAAGACATCGGTAAAGAAGTTGTCTTGGGAGGATGGATTGAAGATCTTAGAAAACTAGGAAAAATGACTTTTTTGACAATACGAGATGTTTCAGGGATTTCCCAAGTAATAGTCAAAGGAGAAATGAATGAAAAACTTGGAGAGATTAACAGGCAAAGTGTGGTTAGTGTTAAAGGAATAGTTCAAGAAACAAAGGCAAGAGATTTTGATTTTGAGATTAAAGCAAATGAAATTGATGTTTTAGGAAAAGCAATTCATCCGCTACCAGTAGATCCAATTGGAAGAGTGGAGAGCAATATAGACACCAGACTAAATTTTCGAGCACTGGATATGCGAAATCAAAAAACTGCAGCTATTTTCAAATTAAGACACCATGTATTAGGTTCTCTACGAAAGACACTAGCTGATAAAAAATTCATAGAAATCACAACACCAAAAATTATTGGCAGTGCAAGTGAAGGAGGTGCAAATCTTTTTTCATTAGAGTATTTTGGAAAGACTGCATATCTTGCCCAAAGTCCACAATTATACAAAGAGCAAATGACCATAGGCTTAGAAAGAGTATTTGAAATTGCAAATTTTTATCGGGCAGAAAAATCCCATACTGGGAGACACCTTAGTGAATTTACAAGTGTAGACATTGAAGCGGCCTTCATGGATTATAATGATGTAATGGATGTGTTAGAGTCATTAATCATGGAAGTGTACAAATTCACATCAGAGAATTGCAAAAAAGAACAAGATGCAATTGGACATAAAATCAACATACCAAAATCACCTTTTGAGCGTATCACATACAGCCAAGTAATAGAGGAACTAAAATCAGCTGATCAAAAAATAGAATTCGGAGAAGATTTGCTTGACTCACATCTACGAATTATAGGTCAAAACCATCCAGGGTTTTTCTTTTTAACTGATTGGCCACTTGCACTAAAGCCATTTTACATCAGAGAAAAGGACGAAGATCCTACACTCTCTCGCTCCTTTGACTTGCAGTACGGATACTTGGAATTATCATCTGGAGGGACAAGACTACACAATCCTGAGACAATCAAAAAAAGACTAAAAGAACAAGAATTAGATCCAAAACAGTTTGCAGACCACTTGCAAGCATTTGATTGGGGAATGCCCCCTCATTCAGGTTGGGGTTTGGGTTTAGACAGGTTAATGACTACTCTGATTGGAATTGACAACGTACGAGAAGTAGTATTGTATCCACGAGATCCTGACAGATTAAAACCATAGAAAAATTCCAAATTTATTTACTCGACATACCAAAATTACTTCATGATAGAAAAAAAAGATGCACAAAAAGTAGTTGAAGTAGTTGCAAACAATCTCTATGGAGTATCAAAAGATGCAAAAAATTTTGAAAAACTTCCAGATGACTTTTGGGGGTATTATGCCAGAGGACATGATAAAAATGGAAAGTTTGGGGTAATTATCACATATTCAGAAAAAGAAAACGATGTTGATGATTTAATTGCAAAATATGAAGAATGGTTAAAACAAAACAAGCCTTCAAAAGATTAAAACTATTTTGTTTCTTGAAGTAATCTTCGGTATTCCTGGCATTCTTTACAAATAGGCTTTCCTTTGTACTTTGGATTGCCATCTTTAATTTTTAGCGTACCTTCATTTATTTTACATATTACACATTTTACCATGATTTTGAAACTAAAAGAATTGTTTATAAAAATTTAGAAAAATAAAAGATAAATTCAGATAACCACATCTAAAATAGTGCACAAATGTGAGTTTTGTGGTTCAGTATTTGGAGACAGAATATGTTATTTTTGCGAAAGGGGTTGTTGTACAAATTGTATGACAGATGACAGAACCAGATGCAAAGAATGCTATATTCATAAAAGAAAACTAGGAATAAAACAAATAGTAAAGAAGAATAAACTGGTTTTAGTTTTTGTAGGATTCTTATGGCTTTATGCTGTATATCCAGGACCGTTTATTCCAGGTCTTGATCCAATGTTTTATACAATAACACTTGTTGCAGCATTACTAATCATGATTCCAGTTAGTTTAGCGTTATTCTTTTGGTCATTGAATCCACCATCATCAGATTTGAAAAAACGAAAAGATTAGCTCATAGATTTTGCAGGGCCAACATCTTCTGATTCATCTTGTTTTGCAAATACCCTATATTCACCAATAATAGAATTGCATTTTTGGCATGTGTATTGGCCTCTTTCGACAAGATTTAGATTATCAGCCACTTCTTCATTTGTTTTTTCTTCAATTTGGATTTTTGGTGGTTTGTCAAATTCAGATTCACAGGAATTGCAATAATGTTTTAGCATGGCCTGTTCATCAAGTTTTCCAATTGGTGCCAAAAATAACTTACCAACGCCCAAGTCTGCTTTTGCTTTTTGTTCATCTGTGATTTCAGCTATTATGTAACCACCAGATCCTTGTAACTTTGATTCTACCATAAACATACTAGAATTATTACAAGTTAAAATTCTATTCGTTAGAGTCTGGTTGTAATCTCTTTGGTGAATGCAGATGTTGTTTTATCACCACCAATATCCTTTGTCTTTATGCCAGATTTTACTAGATCAAAAATGGTCGATTCTAATTTTTCACCTACATCTAGGCATTTTTTGTCATTTTGTTTGGAGCTTAACCAATCAAACATCATTTTAATTGAAAGTAAGAAAGATGATGGATTGGCAATATTTTTTCCTGCAATATCAAATGCAGCTCCATGTACAGGTTCAAACAAAGCAAAATTATCTCCAATATTTGCAGCTGGCGCCATACCCAATCCCCCGACAACTTGTGATGATTCATCTGATAAGATATCTCCAAATAGATTAGTTGTAACTATAACATCAAATTCATGAGGTTGTCGGATTAAGTTCATGGCACATGCATCAACATACATTTGCTCAAAGGTCACATCCGGATAGTCTTTGGCCACTTCTGAACAAGTTTTTGCAAACAAACCATCTGTGATTCTCAGAACATTAGATTTGTGGACACATGTGACTTTTTTCATTCCATTTCTTTGTTTTGCTGTTTCAAATGCATATTTTGCAATTTTATGGGAAGCATTTTTTGAAATTATACGCAAGGCAACTGCAGCATCATCTAATTCAAATTCCTTTCCAGTGTAAAGATCCTCAGTATTTTCTCTTACAATAACCATGTCTATATCATTACGAAGTGCAGGCATGTGTGGATAGGATTTTGCAGGACGAATGTTAGCATAAAGATCAAGCATTCTTCGTAAAACTACAATTACATCAGCTGCGCTTTCTCCAACTGGTGCTTTCAAACAAGCATCAGATTGTTTTATTGTTTTGATTGTCTCTTCAGGTAATGCATTTCCGGTTTCTTTTAATGCCTTGTCACCTGCAGATAATTCCTTAATATCAAATTTCAAGTCAAACTTGTCATGAATTGTATGTAATACTGATATTGCAGATTCTGATAATTCAGGTCCAATCCCATCTCCAGTAATTAGTGAAATTTTGTACATGATTATTTCTGAGTGTAAAGGGATTTTAGGATTTAGTTTAGCTGTTTTTCTTTTAGCATTTTTTTAAGCATTATTCTGTTTATTCCTGCAATCACAGCTTGAACACTTGTTGTAACAATGTCTTCGCCTACAGCTTTTGCAGAAACTAGACTTCCTTGAGCATCTTCTACTTTGATTGTCACCTCACACAAAGCATCTGATCCTCCAGAAATAGATGCTAAACCATATTCTTTTATTCGAAGTTTGGACATTTTTCCTGTAACTTTTTCTATAGCATTTAATGCAGCATCAACAGGCCCTACACCATAATCAGTTCCAAGATAATCATCACCATCAATATTGAGTTTGACAAATGCATATGGCATTGTTCCTATTCCAGTAGAAACAGAAAATCCAGTTAGCTGAACAATTCGTTTTATTCCTTTATCTCCCAACACATCGCTTGCAATAGTTAGTAATTCAACGTCAGTGATGTGTTTACCTTGATCACCTAATGCTTTGACTTTTTCAAGGATTTGTTTTGATTGCTCTGGACTTGGTTTAACGCCATATTCATCTAACATGGAGTTCATTCCATGAATGCCTGCATGTTTTCCTACCTGTAACCAACGTTTTCTACCAACCAATTCTGGACTAATTGGTTCATACGTTAGAGGATTGCTCAATACACCATGTGTATGGATTCCAGATTCATGTCCAAATGCATTTTCTCCCACTATTGCTTTGTTTGGTTGTACATGAATTCCAACAGTTCTTGAAATGTAGCGAGACATTTCATATAGTAATTCTGTTTTAATTCCAGTCTCATATTTTTGATCATATGGAAGACATTGTAAGGCCATGACAAATTCTTCTAAAGATGCATTACCAGCTCGCTCACCTATTCCATTGATTGTCACATGTGCACATTGTGCGCCAGCTCTAATTCCAGCTAAAGCGTTAGCTACTGCCAAACCAAAGTCGTTATGGCAATGTACACTTACTGGAAGATTAGTTGCAGTTATAGTATCTCTAGTAATTTCTGCGATATACTCGGGTGTAGAATATCCAACAGTGTCAGGAATGTCAATTCTATCTGCTCCTGCTTTTGCAACTTCAGTAAAGACTTTTTTTAGAAATTCTCTATCTGTTCTTGTGGCGTCTTCTGCTGAAAATTCAACTTTGAGTCCACGAGATTTAGCATATTCTACTGCCTCTATTGCTTTTTCTAATGCTTGGTCTCTTGTGAGTTTTAGTTTATGTTCCAAGTGAATATCAGATGTTGCAATAAAAGTATGAATATAATCTAGTCCTCCATCTACTGCAGCATCAATGTCAGTTTTGTTTGTTCTAGCTAAACCACAAACATCACAAGATAGCCCCTCACTTGTAATCATCTTTACTGCTTTTAGTTCACCTTGAGAGATTACAGGAAAACCAGCTTCAATTGCATCTACACCAAGTTCATCTAGTTTTTTAGCAATTGCAAGTTTTTGATCAGGTGATAGTGATATTCCAGGTGTTTGTTCACCATCACGTAGTGTTGTATCAAATATTCTAATTTTCATACTCCACTTCTCTCCAAAGCACATACACCTGTTCTTGCAACCTCAATAATTCCAAACTTTGATGCTAATTCTTCAAAAGCTTTGATTTGATCAGGGGTGGCAGTTAATTCAACCATGATAGATTCTTTTTTGACATCATGAACCTTTCCACCATAAGCATTAGCTAATTTGTTAATTTCCATACTATCATTTGCATTACTCACTTTGATCTTAAAAAGGCTAAGCTCTCGATAAACTGTTTTGTGCTCATCTAATCGTCTTACTTCTACAGTATCGATCATCTTGTCTAATTGCTTTACAATTTGTTGGATTTGTTTTTCATCACCATATGTTGTAATAGTCATCCTAGAAAACTCTGGATTTTCTGTAACTCCTACAGATATACCATCAATATTGAAATTTCTTGAACGAAATAGGTGAGTTACCTTAAACAAAATCCCCGGTTTATTTTCTACCAATATAGAAAGAATTGCCCACATACAAATCACTACGATGGTAAGATCATATCCTTTAATGGTGTTCCTGGTGCAACAAATGGTAACACATCTTCTTCAGGATCGATTGGGATATCAATTACTGTTGCAACATCGCTCTTAAGACCGGCCTTGATTGCATTTTCCAATTCATCAAGAGATTGTGCACGAATTCCTTGTGCTCCATAAGACTCTGCAAGCTTGACATAATCAGGACATTTTCCTTGGTCTACTCCAATCATTCTTCGATCATAAAATGTTCTCTGCCATTGGGCAACCATTCCCAAACTAAAGTTATTGATGAGAAATACAATGACTGGAATATCTTCTAAAACTGATGTGGCAAGAGAGTTTTCAGTCATGTTAAAGCTGCCATCACCTGCAATGTCAACTACGGGAACATCTGGTCTTGCTACTTTTGCACCAATTGCAGCTGGGAATCCCCAACCCATAGTGCCCAATCCAGTAGAGCTAAAGAAAGTACCAGGTTCAATCACATCATAAAATAACGAGGCCCACATTTGGTGCTGACCAACTTCAGTGGTAACGATTGATTCTTTTGGTAAAACTTCACGTAATTTTCTAAGTATCTTAGCTGCACCCATTTCACCTGGATGGATTTTGAGATTTTCTCGCCAATACTGTCTTGTCTCCTTTACGTGTTTTAGCCAAGGACTATCTTCAGTTTTTTTGATTGCTCTTTGAATTAACATTTTTACCATGATTCTAAGAGATGCTCTAACATCACCAACAACTGCTACCTGAGTTGTTTGGTTTTTGCCTATCTCTGCAGGATCAACATCCATATGAATAATCTTTAATCTCTTTTCAAAGTCTTCAAATGTTCCGACAGAGCGGTCAGAAAATCTTG
>JAWVZS010000034.1:0-8217 GCA_033722055.1 Nitrosopumilaceae archaeon | reverse complement strand
TACTGGCGAAGAGGTATCTTGGAAAGCAACAAAGCCAGACGGCTCTATTTCTCAAGGTATACTGACTAATATCAAAGCGTCCAAGACAACTCATACTATAACTAGAACTGCATTTGATCACCAGTTTGGCACGTGGTCTATAGAATATTTTCATAATGATGCTACTGCAAAAGTAGATGTCAAAGTAGAACAACTAACCCATTCTGTTACCACAAATGCTCAAAAATATTACAACGAAGACAAACTCTTAATCCAGTTTACAACTAATTACTATGAACCATCTGCTGCAAATGCAAAAAAGGTAACATTTTCCATATTAAACAATAAAGGAAACCCAATCAAACAATTTGAAGATATTTCCTTTAAGGTTTATCAACCACAAATGACTCATCAAGTCCCTATTCATGAAATTGTAAAGTATAATCCATATGGAAAATACAAAATAACTGCAACTTACTTTAACATAGAATCCAACACAGAGTTTGAAATTGTAGATCCTAATGCATCCCCTTCTATATTTTTAGGAAGTGACAGAAAGTTGTATCTTCCAGGAAATAGCATAGAGATTAGCATTGGCTTGAACAAACTTCCAGAAGAAGGAGGTGTTTTGAAAATAATATCACCATCTGGCAAGGAAGTTGCAAAAAAAATTATAGAAATTACAAATACGATGACCAAAGTAACTATCCGCGATGATATTTTAAAAGAAATTGGAACCTATACCTACCAATTTGAATATGCAAACAGTGTTGCCAAAAACTACTTTGATGTACTGATAGAATCATTAGATGATCCTCAAACTTCTGGACTAAATTTGGGAATTCTTTTGAATCAAGAACAGTATAGACCAGGACAAAAAATGATAATTACAGTTAGCACTAGCAAACTAATTGAAAACAATCTAACTTATTGGTTTGAGAGTCCATCAGGAGTACCTACTGAAAAATATTCTTTTGTCCATTCTAGTGGTGATAATTTCACAATAACACATGTTTTACCAATAAACACAGAGCCTGGAAGTTGGAAGTTATTTGTAAAATATGGCCAAGCTGTAAAGTCACATACATTTTTTGTAGAAAAATCAATTTCGACTAGCTCTATTTTCATTCCTGATTGGATTAAAAATAATGCAAGATGGTGGAATCTGAATCAAATATCGGATTCAGAGTTTGCCCAAGGAATTGAATTTATGATTCGAGAAAAAATAATTACAATACCTAATCTTGTTTCAGGTAATACTTCATCTGATGTTATTCCAAATTGGATCAAAAATAACGCAGGATGGTGGGCCCAAGGAATAATCTCAGATCAAGAATTTGCAGATAGCATAGAATTTCTTGTAAAAAATGGAATTATTCAGGTTGGATAATTTGTTAGATTATATTTAGTATATTCTTGAACGATTTTGTGACGACCAAAGTCGATCTTTTAGAATTAGTAGAAAAAATAATCAACCTTGATGCGAAGATGAGATTTGCCGCAATTATTGATCCTAAAGGAAACATTAGAGAAGCAATTATGAAATCAGGTAAAACAAACCTCAAGTCTCAAAAAGAAGAAGAGCATTTTTGTAAACAAGTTGCTCAACGAAGAACGATGCGAAAAGAGTTTGACCGCTCTTTGGGAAAGGTCCGATATGTCCATGTAGAACGTGAAAAGGTAACTCAGATGGTAGTTTACACCCAAAGAAATATCATTTATTTTACAATGGAGCCTGAGATGCCAATTACCAAAAAATTACAAATCATCACAAAAATCAAAAAACTTACATCCAAAATTTAGCTTATTTGTTGTACCATGAGTGAACTGAAAATTTTAGTCGATGAAACTAGTGATGGCTTAGACATTAAACTTCAAAATGCAGGCTATCATGCAGAAAGTGTCAAGAAATTGCGAGCAAAAGACGAGAAAATGGCATATGACTATAACATAATTCAATATGCCAAAGAAAATGATATGGTTTTCATCACAAAAGACAAAGAACCTGGCAAGGCTTGTCAGGCAAATGGAATCAAATGTATCTGGCTTAGTGATGACTTGGTTTTTGATAAAGTGATCTTGCCAGAACTAGAAAAATTAAAGCAATAATTATCATTTTTATTGTATAACAATTATCAATATACTATGGATAGTTGTGATACTCGAGTTCATGCATACAAAAATGGTAGGACTTTTGATGATTGCAGAAAAATAGCACAATCCATGAACCCTGATTTTAAAAAACAAATTGATACAACAGGAAAGATGTTGTGGACTGATATTTTAGAAAAGGTAGATTTTGATGCTGTCGTTTACAAATTGACTCTAAAGTATCTAAGACAAGCCGGTTATGATATAGGAAATAGTAAACGTCCTGTAGTGACTAAAGTCAACTAGAATTAATTTTGCAGCTACCGTCTGGATTTTGAAGTTTTTTTGCCAAAATAAATGGCGTAACTAACAATATTGGAATAGACAGGGCAATAAACAATGTCTGCATTTGAATTAATGCAGACGAGATTGCAATTCCACTTGCAGTTCCAACAAATATGGATAGAAATGTTCCAGCACATGTAGGGCATGCAACAAACAATCCAGTTACTGCACCGACACTACTTGCGCCGCTTCCTTTTTTTGATATCTGATATGCAGAAACTGCAATAGCAGTGTTTAACCCAACTAGAGAAGATACTGTAACCTGCAAGACCAAATTTATTGGAATTACCTGTAGCCCCAAGTGATTAGTCAAGTATACTATGACTTTTGGCATATATCCTGGACCATCACAACATGGTGCTACAAATCCTGATGGTATTTTTGCACCGTAATGATATTCAAAATCAATTTGTGGCTGATAAATCAAAATCCCAGAAGCTAAAGAAAAGAATATTCCATATCCTACAAATGTAATGATAAACACTCGCTTTGATTTATGATTCCAAGTCACTTGAGCTATGATTGATAGCAAATCTGTTTCCTTTTTTCTGGCTTTTTCTTTGTGGTATAGATAAAGCCCATAAAATATGGCACCAAAACATGCAATCAATATTATGTAAAACCCATATGCAATTCTCTGAATAATATCAAATGTACTTGGAGTCAAAAACTCAGAATCTTGGTATCGAGAATACCACAAAAACAATACTCCAATTACTATGAATCCCAATGCTATCAGTAATTTTCCTTTTCTGGAATTGTTAGGCTGTGTATCCACAACAAAAACAATTTTTCATTAAATTAAATTCTATCTTATTTTTAGTGCGTTAGCTTTGGTATGAACATGTACAAAATTGCAATTATCTCAAGTCTTCCAATGATCATCAAAAAGCTTAGGACAATCTTTGTTGCAGGATCCGTATCAAAATCTATTACGCCAGCTGAAAGACCACCTGTGGTAATTACTCCTACTGCCTCAAAGAATCCATTCTCATAAGTTGAGTCAGAAATTGCAGCAAGATGTGCCCCAGTTATTGCAGCAATTATTGGAAATAACGCAATTACAAACATGGCTGCAAACAAGTCTTTTCTTGTATTGGGGTTGATTGTTTTTCTTTTCTCTGCACTAAACATTTTTCTTAATTCTGCTAGGTGCATTATTCTGTACACTTTGATTCCTCCTGCTGTTGAAAAACCACAACCGCCAACAAACATCAAAATAATCAAGATTGTATGTGCTGCACTATTCATATCATCAAGACTGTCCATTTGAAGTCCTGCAGTAGTGCTTGCCGATACTGCATAAAATACTCCTAGTAATGGATCTTCCCCGCTTACTGCCAAGAAAATCAATATGGCTACACCTAGTATTCCAAAAAATACTAGAACTTCTGTTCCAAGCTTAGGTGAAAGGAATTTTTTTCTAACAAATGCATAGTGGAATGTAAATGGTAATGCACCAAGTATCATTCCGCCCATCAAAATAATGTATTCTTGCCAGACCATCCCGTCTAGTAATTTTGAATCAGGCAAAAATCCACCCGTAGCTAACGTACTCATTGCCAGCGAAAAATTATCCCAAATGTTTGTCTCTCCAAAAAAGTAAAGCAAAATTGCAACAATTACGATATACAAAGTAAAGATGACTGTAATGGTGCCAAATAATTCCCTCATGTGAAGAGTTTTTCCTGATATGAAACCACGCATTGCTTGCAATTTTGATTCAGGATAAAACGCAGTAATTACTAGGTAAATGAAACTCATTCCCCCTACTAACTGTGTATAACTTCTAAAGAACGTAAAACTTTGTGGCAAGTCTTCTGGAGTATCATATAGTGATATTCCGCCAGTGGTAAACCCTGCTGCACTTGAAAAGAATGCATTTGAGAATGCTTCAACACCAGTAATCTCATACGGCGGTACATACAAGTACGGAATAGTTCCAAACAATGAAAGCAAAAACAAACTTGCAAACACTAGAATTGATGCCTGCTGGAGATTCAGACTCGCTTTTTCTCCATATGAATTCAAAAAGAATCCTGTGATTAGTAAAAGTACTGTAGTAAGATAAATTCCTGTAGCAGTAACTGTTTCTGCCATTACTGTTGAAACAATTGCTGGCACAAGCAACAAGACTCCAGCAAACTGCAAAACAAAACCCAAATTTCCTAAAATTGCCTTTACTGGAGGACTCAGCAGTCTGGGTGGAGTTGCTGTGGCCCCTCTGATAATGTCTGCAATTGTCGATTGTAAGATAATTCCCACTACTTCGTTTTTCTTAGATAATACTGGTAACTTTCGTATTCCATTATCTCGCATTTTATGAAGTGCTTCTTGAATTGTTGCCTTTTCGTTAATTGTGATTAATGGAGTTGACATTATGTCTTTGAGTGTGGTGGCTTCGGCGTAAACTGTAACATCGCTTACTTTGTTTAGTATGTCTTCATCTGTGACTATTCCAATTGGTTGGTTTGAATCATCGGTTACAATAATATCGTCTCTTTCATAATGTTGTAAAACTCGTGCAGCTTCGCTTGTTGGTGTTTTTTGGTTTAACACCAGTACGTCTTTTGTCATGTATTGTGAAACTGGCTTTGTTAGAACATACGATACTGCACGTTCTGGATTAACCGACATATAGCTACCCTTTGTAAGTCATTTTAAATAACTTGGGGTTTTTCCAAAGCTTTAGGATCGTTGTAAAAAAATTAACACAGATTTAAACAAATCTCCTTAGTATCTTTATAAGGATTGAACTCGTTCTTGATATCATTGGATATAAAGCAAGCACAAGAGCCTGACTATGATTCCGTAAATATCGATTATGTAGGATTTGTTGATCCATATGCTGTTGAAGGCATGGCTATTTTGAAAGGTCCTGGAGGAAAAGAATTTCACATGAGGGCCTTTTCAGGCGAAGTGGCAAAACACATCTCTAGCTTTATTGAAGATTCTTCTGACTCTGTTCCGTCTGTTTATAAAATGATAGAGCAAATATGCGAAGAAAATGAAATGTTTCTAGTCAAAGTAAAGATCTATGAATCTGGTGAAGTACTGAGAGCAAATCTATATCTTACTGGAAAAAAAGATCTTGTTTTAAGAAATTATCGCGCATCCGATGCATTAGCACTTGCTGCATACTATAATGTCCCAATACTTGTAAGAAAAAACCTACTCAAAGAAAGTATGGAAGCCTAGGTAACTATTTCATCTAATCTGTCTTCTTCCTGTGCTCGTCTTATCTCCATTGCAATTCTTCTACCAACCCCAAACGTTTGTCCATACTGGTATTTTGTATAGGGACTGGTAGTAGCTACGATTGGATTTCCAGGAACTCTTAATGATACATCATAGACGACCAACTCCAAGTCTTTAGTAATTACACTTTGCAGTGAGAATGGACCTATGATGCCAGGTGCATATTCACGTTTTACCCCTTCTACGAATTTGTCACCCATTTTGATTACCTTTTCAAGTAATGATTCTCTAATGCTTGCAGGTGTGTGACCCACTTCGATATTCTGCAAGTCAATGTCGATGTCTTTTTGTTGATTAGCAGGCAATGCATTAAAATCCATTAGATTTGTTTGTAGCCGCCTTTCAATTCCGATAAAATCAACATGTTTTGAAATTGGTGTGTGAAAATAATTAAAATTCATGTACGTTCCTATGACTAATTCCTCAATCATTGCTTTTTTGAGGTCTTGTCTTGAAATCACACCTTGTTTAATTTTAGCTTCGGATTTTTCAACAAAATCTTTGTATGATGATACTGTAAAAAATGCCCTTTCTAGTTTCCTTTTCTTTTCTTGAACCTTTACTATGCAAGGCCTGTCAATGTCTTTAGGATTTTTGAATAGTTTTGGATATCGTATTTTTGATTTTTCTAATAGATAGTACTGACCTTTTTTTGCAGTCCTTTCTTCTGCTTGGAATAGTTTTCTATTGCCAAAGATTGGAACCTTGAATTTGTTTTCTAGTGTTTCATATCCAAGATATACTGTAAGTGAGCGATGAGGAACTATTATGGTATTGGTATCGATTAGATTTTTTTGCTCTTTGACAGATGCCATATCTTTGAATTTTTTCAATACTTTGATTTCATCGGCAATTCTGGAGAATCTCTGATATGGACCTTCACGTCCTTTTTGACAGTACACTACGGTTTCAAAATTTTCATCTTTTGCGCCATCCATTACCTCTAGTGCAGAATGACTTCCCAAAACTCCGATTCTTAGATCATCGTAATCATTTACAATTTTTTTAATTTCAGAAATCTTAATCATGTATTTTCTAAAAATTAGGGATCTAATATAGGTAATTTTCCCTAGTTTCCTCTAATGATGTTACAATTTTTTTATTTTCTTTCTTTCTAGCAGATCTTATCGCAGCCACATTTTCTACTGATCAACAGATTCTTGAAGAATGCTAGTCTGGATTGGGAAATTTTTGGCTCTTTTTTCCCGACAATTTTGTACAGGGTGATTCCTGTGACTGAGCTAGTTCCTCTGATTGACCAGGTACCATTTTTCATTTGGTATGGCTCTGGATTTTTCAAGACTACTTTCTTTTTTGCCTTAATGTCATATGCTATATGGGACATGGTCTCTACTTTCGCTTTCTGTATTATTTTACAAGAGTAAATTTTTTCAAACTTTTGAGATCTTTTTTTCTATTACCGTAATACTTTAGTCTCAATTCATGGTGTAGTGTAGTATGTTTTATCACTTTGAGATTCAACTTGCAGGCGTAATTCTTTTGTCTGCTATGGCTATTGGAGGAATCTCACTTTGGTACAAGCGAAGAAAGACACGCCTAGAAGAACAAAGATTAGAAGATGAAAAAAACGAGCCTATTGATTCGTAATGTACTGGTGTTAATTCATAACAATTAGATAAAATACAATGAGTTTCAAAACTAATTGTTGAAACTAGTTGTTGGAATTACTGGTAGCACAGGCGTAATATACGGGATACGAATGCTTGAGGTATTAAAAAAACTTGGAGTAGAAACCCATTTGATAATTTCAGAGTGGGGCCAAAAATGTATTTCAATGGAGACAGACTATGATGTTGATTCTGTTAAGGCATTAGCAAACAGTGTTTCTGATGAACAAAATATGGCCTCTAGTGTTTCAAGTGGAACTCATAAAGTAGATGGAATGATTGTTGCACCATGTAGCATGAAAACATTATCTGCTATTGCAAATGGATTTGATGATACATTAATTGCAAGAGCTGCTGGAGTTACTTTAAAGGAATCAAGAAAGTTAGTTTTAATGGCAAGAGAAACCCCTCTTTCCGCAATTCATTTGGAAAATATGTTGAAACTGTCTAGATTGGGTGTTGTGATATTGCCTCCTGTAATGGAGTTCTATACTAGGCCTAAATCTTTAGATGATATAATCAATCATGGTGTTGGAAAGTGTTTAGATCAATTTGATTTAGACCACGGTTTATACCCACGTTGGGGTACTTTTTGAATTATTGACAAAAATATCATTTGAAAAAACTGTAAAGGCAGATAGAGACAAAGTTTTTCAAATTGTAACTGATTACGAATCATTTCAGGATTTGTTACCACAATATTTCTCATCAATCAAAGTTCGTTCTACTAGAGGAAATGTTAGTGTTGTAGAACAACATGTACAACTTGCTGGCCAAGATATGGTTATGATGACAAAGCATGTCAAAAAAGAGCCAGAACTTCATGATGTGTATGTTATAGGCGGAGATGCAAAAGGAAGTCATATCTCTGAAAAGTATGAAAAAATCCCAAAAGGAACCAAGATTACAGTAGATG
>JAWVZS010000033.1:0-8230 GCA_033722055.1 Nitrosopumilaceae archaeon | reverse complement strand
TAAGAGTTGGTAGTTGGATTACAAATTGCTGAAAGAGCTCGTGCATGGTTCATTATTCCTCCACAGAAATATCTTGCAGTTTGGCTTAACTCATCAGGATCATTAGGATCAAAAAATGCATTTTCTTTTCCTTTCCAAAGGCTAACGTTTGTATGCATACCAGATCCAGCATCCATTGAAATTGGTTTTGGCATCATAGTTGCAACTTTGCCATATTTCTGAGCCACGTTTCTAACCACGAATTTGTATGATTGAGTGGCATCAGCTGCATTTGTAAGATAGTCATATTTTATATCAATTTCACATTGTCCTGCAGTAGCTACTTCATGATGGTGATTATCACAAAGAATTCCAAAATTAGTATTAAGAATATTTACACATTCATTTCTAAATGGAGTAAGCGTATCTGAAGGCGTGCTAGGATAATATCCCTCTTGCAATCCCATTGGATAACCCGTTCCTTCCTGACTCCATGGTGCTTCTTTTGACTCTATGGAATATGATTGCCCTTTGTATGGAGTTAAAACATCCCAGTGAATTTGATCAAATACAAAAAACTCTACTTCTGGACCCCAAGCACTATTTTCAAAACCTTGAGATTTGATGTATTCTTCAGCTTTTTGAGCAATATTTCGAGGATCCCGAGAAAGTCTACCTCTACCACTTCCCCAATAAACATCACAGAGTAATCTTGCAGTCTTATTTTCAGTTAACCAAGGAATTTGTGCAAACGTATTAGGATCTGGTTTTAAAACTAAATCTGAATCATCAATACTAGTAAACCCAATTATGGATGAACCATCAAGTTTAGGAAGACCATCCTTCATTTGTTCTGGCGTAAACGTATTTGCTGAAATTGTTGTATGATGAAATCTTCCAGTAAGCCCCGTGAATTGTAAATCAACAAATTTTATATCCTCATGAGCGATCTTGGAGAAAACCTCATCAGGAGAATATTTAATCTGCATAGCTTTTCCGTGGCTAACTTTGTATGGCAATTTTTACTTCAAGCTAACACAAATACATCTGTCATTTAAGGATTAGGTAAGAAATGTCCAATGAAAATGAGATAGATGTTAATTCATTATTTTCTGCAGCCCTACGAGAATTCGAAAATGATTCAATTCAAGAATTAGAAGCTGACTTCTATAAATCAACATCCAAATTTATTGGTGATTTAAAAAAACAAGAATTTGACGGTGTAGAAAACAAAATTAAAAATACTCTTATCGAAATGGCATCGGAACTAGTCTCTATATTACTAAGTATCAGATTAGAAAAAATGTCTAGTTCATTTTCAGATGTTGAAAATCTCTTAGATGAAGAAAAATACATTCTAGATGCAGAAGAAGAAAGACAAGAAAGATGTGATATGATATTATCTGCAACCGTTAATGGCAGATCTAAATTATTAGAATCAATTTCATATGGTCATAAAACGAAAACATTGGTAGTCAGATTTCTTAAAGATATGGATGAATTAGTTGGTGCAGATCTTCAAAAATATGGACCATTCAAATCTGAAGATATTGCAACTATACCTTATGAAAATGCACAAGCATTAATTTCTAAAAACATTGTTACAAAGGTAAGATGGGAAGATTAAGTAGAAATTATCCTATTCTGTCATAATATTATGTCCCATACTGGAGTTGATGTCATTGATTTTCTTTATTATACTGTCTATCCAGTAATTGGTATTTTTGTAGTAGAAGCTATATGCAGATTAGTCAAAGCCCCAAAATGGATTAAATTATGGACACAAGCTATAGTTTCAATCGGTTTTGGAATTTATTATTGGTTTATCTTACCTGCGCCTCAAAACTTCCCATTAACTGCAATTGTGTTGTTTGCTCTAGCAGCTGCATTAATCTATCAGGGAAGAAGAGCAAAAGCTTCTCCAGAAAAAAGTCCTTACTAAATTTATTTTTTAAAGAAACGTTTCAAGAAACCTTTCTTTGGTCCACCATCACGAATAACTTTTTTTTCTCCAAATTTCTTAGCTCTTATCTGTGTGAGTTTTACACATCTATGGTCTTCTGGAAGTCTGTGTTCTGCACAAAAAGGATCCTTGCAATAATTACACTGAAAAGGCATATCAGTCATTTCTCCACAATATGCGCACTTTTCTGGCTTCATAATCAAAAATACAATTTTTAATTTATTAAACTACCTTTAGCTTTTGTAGTTCCTATATTAAGAAAACATATTTACAATATGGAACAACTAATTGTTTTGAGTGAATTTTATGATTAAAGATAAAGTTGCAATTATTACCGGTGCAAGCAGTGGAATAGGATACTCTACAGCTTTGGCATTAGCAAAAAATGGTGCCAAAGTAGCAATTGGTGCAAGAAGAACTGACAGATTAGATGACTTGGAAGCAAAAATTAAAGAAATTGGTGGCGAAGTTTACTCTCAAAAGCTAGATGTTACAAAAAAAGATGAATGTAATTCTTTTGTTGATTCTGTTACTAAAAAATGGGAAACTGTAGATATTCTTGTTAATAATGCTGGTTTAATGCCACTTAGTTTCTTTAAGAATTTAAAAATTGATGAATGGGAACAAATGATTGATGTTAACCTGAAAGGTGTCTTGTATTGTAGCGCTGCAGTTGTTCCAAAAATGTTAGAGCAAAAATCAGGTCATATTGTTAATATCTCATCTGTAGCTGGAAGAATTGTTTTTCCTGCTGGAAGTGTTTACTGTGCTACCAAACATGCCATTACCGCATTAAGTGAAGGACTACGCCAAGAACTTAGTGTACGAAAAAACATTCGAGTTACATGTATAGAACCAGGAGTTGTTGCTACTGAGCTTACTAATACAATAACTGATGAATCTTTACAAAGTTTTATTGAAAACGTAAAGAAAATGGAAGCCTTACAATCTGAAGATATTGCAAATGCTATACTTTATGCTGTTGATGCACCTAAACACGTTAATGTAAATGAAGTATTGATTAGACCTACTACTCAAGATCGATAAATGTCTGTACCTCACGTTCTCATTTTAGGTGGTGGATTTGGAGGTTTATCTGCAGCTAATGAGATCAGAAAAACATTTCCTGCCACAGAAGTCAAAATTACAGTAATTGACAAAAAGGATTGGTTTATGGTTGGATTTGCTAAACTTTGGATAATCAGAGGTATTAGAACATTTGAAAATTCTATAGGCTCACTAAATAATTTATCAAAAAGGGATATCAATTTCATCAAAGATGAAATTCAGAATATTGATTTAGAAAACAAAAAAATCAAAACAAAAAACTCAGAATTTAATTATGATTATTTGATCATAGCACTTGGAGCATCTTTAGCTCCTGAAAAAATTCCAGGATTATCTCAAAATGGACTGAATTTGTATGATCATCAACAACTGACGGAAATCAAAAACAAACTTACTTCTATAAAATCAGGAAAGGTTGCAATATCAATAATGGGCATGCCATACAAATGTCCACCAGCACCATTTGAAGCATGTTTGCTTATAGATTCACTTCTTCAAGAAAATAAAACTCGAGATTCTATACAAATTCACATGTATAGCCCTGCTCCGCTTACACTACCTGCCGCAGGGCCTCAGGTAAGTGAAAAAATTTTACAAATGATAAATTCAGAAAAAATTGAATTTCATCCTAATTGTAAAATTAATTCCGTTGAACCAGGAAAATTGAAATTTGATAACTCAGAGGCAGAATTTGATTTACTTTTAGCGATACCACCGCATGTTGCACCCAAAGTAATCTATGATTCTGGTTTAGCTAAAGAAGGCGGTTTTATTGTAATTGACAGAGATTGTAAGACATCTTATGAAAATGTATATGCTGTTGGAGATGTTACTAGTTTACCTGTAGGTGAAAAAATGGCTGTACCTAAAGCAGGAATATTTGCAGAAGGAGAGGGATTAACAGTTGCTAAAAATATTATATCAAAAATAAAATCACAACAAGAATCAGCCAAGTTTGATGGAAAAGGTGGGTGCTTTTTAGAGACTGGATCTGGTACTGCATCACTACTTGAGGTTGATATGTTTGCAGAACCAAAACCATCTACTAACATTACTGAAGCAACAACTGAACATAAAACTGAGAAATTAGAATTTGAGAAAGAAAGACTAGAAAACTGGTTATAATTCAGAATTTTTTTCTTTCTCCCTTGTTAAATGTTCTAGAATAGCTTTAACTTCTACATTTAGATCATCTGGGTTTTTTGCAATGTCTAATTTCTCTGGCAGTTTTTCCTTTCGTTCCTCATCTTCTAATTCTATTCGTCGTTTTTGGATACAATCTAAATGATCTTGTCCACTACCAGAAATTCTATGACATATTGAACAAATTTTCACTATGTTTATTTGATAATACGACGATTTAATAATTTCATTTTTGGCTCAGAGCATGAGGGACCGTCGTCTAGCTTGGCTATGATGCTAGCCTGGGGTGCTAGAGGTCGTGAGTTCAAATCTCACCGGTCCCACTATATTCTAAGAATTTTCAACACACCTTCAAATTTTTCTCGTGTTGGCTCTCCTTTGTATTGTCGAAGCACATTGATGATTTTTTGTTTTGATGGAATTTTGTATATTCTATGTACTTTTTTTGCAATTCCAGATGCAATAAAAATAGCCTGAGTAGCTGACGTAACATTTGATACATGACGTTTCGTACTTGAACTTTCAAAATCTATCATTGTGACTTTTTCTTTATTGACTATGAGGTGCTTAGAAATACTACTTAGCTCACCATGATCAAGACCTATCTGATCTAATCTAAAACAATCTTCTAAAACTCGTTTTATTACATGTTTTACCTTTTTTGTACTTCCTTTACCATTAAGCTCCTTTATCCAATTCCCTATTTTCTCTCCTTCTAGGTATTCCATCAAAACAAAATTTTTACTAACATCAATTAGTTTAGGACCAACATTAACACTATTGGCAATTTTTAGTAATTCAGATTCTCTATTCATTTCTTTTCTTTGTGAATCAGTTCTTCTAATTTTAAGAGCTATTATTTTGGTACCTCTCTTGGCTAAAACCACAATACCAACATACCCTTTTCCAAGTATCTGCAAATTATTTACAGTAGAAGGACCATAAAATGCAACAGATTTCACTCTAAGCTTTTCAAGTTCTTTTATTCTTCGCTCAATTTGATTTTTTGTAGCTTTAGGATATCCAATTATGGTAGAATATGGTTTATTTCTTAAGTTCTTAAGTGGAATAAAAGATATTTTCATTGGTTGAAACTAAATCAGATACCTCCTCTTTAATTGATTTACTTAGATTTTTATCTCCTACAAAAACTCTGTAACCTTTCTTAAAATCAGCCTGTAATCCAGAGGGTATGCCAGAATTGGCAGTCTTTAATAATTCAGTTAAAAACCTCTTAGCATTGTTTGTCTTTCTTTTAACTAAACACTGAACTTTTCCATTATTGTTTACCCACATTAAATCACATTTACGTTTGTTTTTTTCTATAAACTGCCTCGTGTCGTGTTCATTAAAAAAATCTGGCCCTTCTTTAAGTACGACTTTTGAAATATCAAATGATTCTAACATGAAAAACAAATAAGCATATTTTTTTTCATCAGTAAATGCGGAGAATCGGATCACTTTGAATCCTCCTATATTCAATTGTGTAGCAATAGAAGAAGATGCCTTTTTTACTTGACCCCAAATTATATCTGGACTTCTCTTAGAAAATGAAAATTTTAGAATCAACACATTATTCCAGTTTTTTGATGAACTAGTAATGGTTCTCTTGAAAAATGATAATGTAGGTTTATTGATAAAGGATCTGCATAATAAAATGAATTTACCAATGTTTTCATTTGATATCGCTGCTGCTAGGTTTCTATTGTTATCAATGGGATCAATAATTGAAATTAGCGTATCAAACGTATTATGAGTATCTCCGATTACTTCATTTTCTTTTATTTTTGCAAATGTTTTTGCTACATTTTCAAAATTTCCAAAATTCAAAATTAATACTTCTGCTACATAACCACTAAAACCCTGCTTGGCAATTTCTGCACCATAAATTCCCTGCGCCCTCAAAAATGCTTTTAGAATACGAACTTCATTTTTCATATCATCTGATAGAGAATTTTTCATATGATGTGTGTGAAAAGGAGATCTATCTGCTGAGCTTTTCCAATTTCCTAAATTAACTGAATAACATGGAACAACATTTACCTTTGTATTTTTTATTTTGGCTTCCACATAGGGATGTTCTGAATACCTTACGTAAGGGTGGTATTTTTTCATAGAAGCAAATCCAATTCTTTTTGATTTTTCAACAAATTTTTTTTCTGAAACAGAAACTTTGAATTTTATAAAAATATCAATATCAGCTTTATCTGAAAGCCATGTTCCCTTTGCAAAAGAACCACCTAATTCCACTGACACAACATCGGAATATTTTGAAACTTCTTTTTTTACTAATTCTAATGCCAGTTTTGCAATATCTGATTTTTCTTTATCTTTTTGTTTAGTAGGAATAACTTTTTTCCGTATACTTGATATGATTTGTTTCATTCTAAGTTAATTACCTCCAAATCTGAATAAATCGGTCCTTCAGGTGTTAAAGTACTCTGTTTAAGTTTTAAGCTATTAACAGTTTGATTTCCAAAATTCTGTCCATCAAATTTGCTTAATTCCTTTGATATGTCTCCTATTTTGTTTTTCACTCTGAAAATAGTCATATGGGGTTTAAACGGTTTGTCATTCTTAAATCCTAAAGGACTCAAAACATTTTCTACTTTTCTGGCTAATTCTATTAATTTTGCACCTCCGTAATCATCAGTACCAATCCAAACCACTCTAGGAAACCGTGGTTTAGGGAAAGCACCTACATTCTGAAATGTTAAACTAAACTTTGAAAACTTAATCTCTCCCAAACGTTTCTTTATCTTGTCAATCATACTTTCTTGAACTTCTCCAAGAAATTGTAATGTAAAATGTAGGTTTCTTACTGATACTGGTTTTGCCTTAATTGATATATTTGATTGTAATTTTGATATCTTCTCGATTACATTATTACTTGAAATCTCCACAGCTACAAATACACGCATTACAATTTTTTTTCTAAATTCGTTATAATAATTTCCGGTACCTTCATAGATTAGAAACTAAGAATTATTGTATTGACAAAACTAATTGTATGCCTTACAGGCATGCCTGGAGCAGGAAAATCTACAATAGCACATGGTTTGAAATCTAAAGGATATACTATAATCAACATGGGCGACGCAGTAAGAACTGAAGCAAAGAACCGAAACCTAGAACCTACAGGTCAAAACCTTGGAAAACTAATGCTAGAATTAAGAGAAAAAAATGGACAAGGTGCAGTGGCAGAATTAATTAAACCACAAATTGAAAATTCCACTTCAAACATAATCGTAATAGATGGTGTGAGATCAAATGCAGAATTGGATGTTCTCAGGAGATTTGGAACTGTTAAACTACTTGCAATTCATGCATCAACTAACACTAGATTTGATTTCTTACAGAAACGGGGAAGATCAGATGATCCACAATCAAAAGAAAATTTTGATGAAAGAGATAATCGCGAGTTAGGGGTAGGCATTAGCAATTCGATTGCTCTTGCTGATGAATCAATATCTAACAACAATCTTTCAAAAATTGAATTAATAGAAACAGCTTTCAAAATTATTGAAGGTTGGGCTAGATGAAAACACCGTCATATTCATGTAAAATAGAAGCTTATTGCAGTTTGAATCCATCAGAAGATCCAACTAAGGTTGAACAGTCAATTCTTAATCTACTAGATGACTGTAAAATAAAAAAAGATAAATTTTCTATATCTGGCATTTCAGAACGTCTAGAATCATTAGAGAAAATCTATGAATCTATTCACTCAAAAAAATCACAACATAGCTTGAGACGTAATATGAATCAAAATTTAGATCATCATACCACGTGGTTTTACTTGAATAAACAAGCTGCTTTTGCAAATAATGTAGCTATATGTGAAGAGGCAGATGAATCACCATTAGGACCAATTAAGATTATTCTAACTTCAAGAAATATCGAAGAAATAATTTCTTGGCTAACTAACTAAAAATTTACAAACAACAAGATCTTTTTTTAGTCTGTTTTTAAAAAATTAATTTTAAAAAAGCAACCATGTTAATCCATATTGTAATAATAGGCATAATTTTGACCGTAGGGGGGATTTTATTCTCCTCTGAGATTCATGGATTGTTT
>JAWVZS010000032.1:0-8272 GCA_033722055.1 Nitrosopumilaceae archaeon | reverse complement strand
TACTAGCCATGTTATTAAAGGCAGGTTTGTTAATTGTTTTCGTATTAATAAGTGCCCGTTATCTTGTGCCGTGGCTATTTTATCAGATTGCAAAGGCCAAAAGCAAGGAGCTGTTTATAATTGTAACTGTTTTACTTTTTTCTCCGTTCGATATGATCATCAATGAAAATCAATCAAATGATATTGATGTGTCTACGCAATCAGAAAATCCAATTGTAGCTGAAATAAATGATGAAGTCATACGTTTGAATCATGTTGAAGAAATTGTAGAAACATATCTTGCTCAAGGGCAGAGGTTATCAAAATCAGCTGCATTAGATAGAATTGTTGTTGAAACATTACTTCTAGATGAAGCAGAAATTAGAGGTATTGAAATATCCCTTCAAGATGCTGAAGAGCAGTTAGAAAGTAACTACAGACAAAACGGTCTCACAGAAGAACAGTTTTCTCAACGATTGGAACAACTTGGAACTACTTATGAAAAAACTTTGGAAATGTATCGTGATCAATTAATTATCAATGATTTACTTACTGAGGAGCTTTCTGGTACTGATATAACAGTAAGCGATCAAGAGGCTCAAATCTTCTATGAGCAGAACATTCAGGCCATTAAATCCCAACTTGGTAATGCTACCGTGTTTGAAGATGTATCGCCCCAAATCAAATCTACAATTCAACAACAAAAGCAACAACAGTTTGTCTCTGAATTTATTGAAGAGTTGCGAGATGATGCTATGATTTTTACCTACAAAGATCGCCTTTAATCTGTGTTCTACGCACTGATAATTTCTTAGTGAGTCTTTTAAGTAAAATAATCAAATTCAATATGTGCGCTGCCAATAGGAGTCATTCATCCGTTTATCTATTGCCCGACCATAGCGTTCAAAAGTTGGGCTATTAGCCCAACTTTACAGTATATTTTCTCACTAATTTCAGCTTGTCTATTGAGATTAAGCTTATTGTTGTATGAGGATACTAAAGATGTGATGAGTAATTAATAATACTTGAAACAAATTATAGAATTTATCAGTAATACGAAATCTCCAAAGTTTCTAAATTATGATAATCTAGCTTTGTGTGGTACATTAAGTACCTCTGTTGTCATTTTTGCTTTGGTGCTTTCTGTCGGATCGTAGGTGTTGTGAGCAATGACTTTTAATGTTATAGTTACATGTAATTCTGGCACACGAAAGAACGTAATTGAGAAAGTAAAGGAATTCAAAGATATTAAAAACATACAACAACGAAAAAATGAAAATGAATTGCTTTTAGAAATTGATTCAAATGATGCAAAATATGTTAGCAATAATGTCGTAAATAGAATTAAAGATTTTGAAGATGTAGCAGATGCTACTATGGAGTCATAAAATTATAGATTAATGTCACGTCCAGAATATTGTGGAATTTCTTTTGGAATATCAAAAATTCTCAAAGATTCTAGATAAGCCAATTGCTTTGTAATTGATGTTCCATCACCAAACGAAATTAGTATTCTGTCATCATGTTTAATTTCATATGCTGAAATATCAGAATTGTATTTTTTACCATTCACATAAACTGACAAATATCCATTACTCCCTGAACACAATTGACTGGTTTCTGTGCTTGAATTATGACTTAATGTAATACAGTCTTCTGTTACTTTCATACCAAATGATGCAAATAGCATTCCTAGTGGTACTCCATTTGCGTGTTTATGGATTAGATATGGATTATTGTTCTCAAAATGTATGTATTTACTAGAAAGCTGAAATTGTGGGAGCCCAAAATTTACCTGATCTCCATACATGAAAACCACCAATGCTGCATGGGAGTGATCACTTCCATAACTACCTGCACCAAACTGTTCTGCTAATCTTTGATCAGGACTCATAGGACTGGTATTTTGGATTATTTTTGAGTCGATTGTATCTTGGTTTAAAATATAATATGAGATAAAACCTGCAGAAAATACAACAAACACAATTACTAAAATCATGATCCCTTTACTACTTGGTTTTGTCTTGTTTACTTCGTACTCTGGACTATATTCTGGATAGTAACCAAAATTACTCTCCTCGTATCTTCCTGGGAGACTATGATCTGATTCAAAATCATTTGGAAGTTCTTTTTTGTTATCTTCAGACAATTATTGACAGATTGAAGTTCATTTCTTATAAAACATTAATCTCCATTTCGAAATGACCATTTTATTTCGTCTTTATGTTTTACAAATTTCTCTGGAGCCTCTTTACTATGTTTGTTTTTTATGTGCTTCATGTAATGCTCTAACGAAGAAAAACTTTCATTACATAGTGGACATTTTTTTTCAAACATTACATTACTTACACAATAATTATTTATAATTTAGATGCGAATAATTCCATTTCTAACTAGATATTCTAAACTTTTGACAAATTCACTGTCTCCAATTAACCCCTCTGACCACCATTTAGCATTTGATTTTATCCAGTCGGGAATTACATTCTCTACGACAAATATGTTTGTCTGTTTCTCTAATAGAATTATTTCATTTTGTATCATAAATTCAATTCCTGATGCAAAATCCTTGTCTGATATTCTACCCTCTGACCACCATTTGGCATTATTTCTTATCCAGTGAGGCAATGACATTTTGTCATTTTTTGCATCCTCTGATTGTTCGTTAATTTCTGCTTGGAATCCATCCCTTCCATAAATCTCAACTACTTTTTTTACATCAAGAGGCGTTATGTCTGTTGAAATTATTTTTGTAGGCTTCATAGGAATCATTACTGAAGGCGGTCTTTCCACCCCGTCATACCATCTTTGAAATCTATCTTTGTCTTCTGTGTTGTAGTGGCCTAGTCCTAATGCGTGTCCAAGTTCATGCTTTATTGTCATTCTTAAATTAGATTCTGGTGCAAGATAATCTGCATAACTTGGAATAAATTCTACAACTGAATAGTAATATCCTTGTTCTTTTGCTGGAACTGTATAATCAACTCTTTCAAGTTCTATGTTTAGATAGTAAATTACAATATCTTGATTATTAAGACCATTTCTGTATGTAACACCCGCAATTTCAAATTCTTTGTCTTTTTCAGGCTTTGGTTCATATCTTATTGTTATGTCACAATCAAGCTCTTCTTTCTGTTTGTCTAGTGATATTAGCTGTAAATCTAAACTCCAAGTATTGCGATTATTTGTGAATTGATTTAGCTTATTCTCCCAATCTATTGCTGGGCCTCTGGTGTATTTTGATAGTTTTTCCCACGCGTTTGGAATGTTTGTTTGAGGCTCAAATGCACAAATTGTTGGATTGTGAGATAGAGTTCTTCCCAAAATACTGTATGTGTCATCGGGATATGTTACTGCAGATGAATGTGAAACAAATGATATTCCTAGTAATATGGTAATCGTTAGTACTAATTTTATCATGTTTGATATTGATTATACTGATATTTGATCTTGTAGTAGAACTTGTAATAAAAAATACTAGTAGCCTTCTTCTCCTGGGAAAAGAAGACACCAATAATTTGCACCAGTTTTTGATGATTGTTTTTGACCAACTTTACATGGTCCAAATACCTTCCCAGACTCTAACTCTTCCTTATAATTTGGAACTCGTTTGATCTGTTGGGCTATGGCAGGTGTTACAAAAAATGACCGTGTTTGCTGATTGTTGATTTCAAAGGATTCTACTGTGTCTATTATATTGTATTCTGTCAAGCCATCCTCACCAACTGCGCTTTTTGGAGTATAATGTGATGGTCTCCCCCTATTGGTTCTAAAGTCTTTGATGTTGATAATTTTTCCAGAAATTTTTCCTATTCCTACGGCCTTTGTTTGTTCCTGTGGTTTGTTGTAATCACCTAGATTGATTTGAGTTTGTTTCATTTCATTCATTTGTGATCCTCAAGATCTTTTGTACTGCATTCTAATTGAGTTGTTTCTTTTGTCATGGTGTGACTAAAAGTCAACAATCTGCAAATTTTTGTATTTTTGGTCACAACTTTCTAATTATGCATGATGATTCCATAATTGTTGAATGATTTAGAATCACCTGATGTATCTCCAAATGAATGGCTTTCTTTAAATCAATTTCTTCATGAATTAAAACAAGTTAACACAGAATGCGTATCTGTATTTTATCCATATGGCTCTGGTAAAGATACCATAACTCTACTACAAAATACCAAAAGAAAACCTAAAATTGAAAAAATAGAATCTGCAATAGAACACCGTATTAAAAAACTGCAAACCAACCCTTCCTCAATTGGAAAATATACAAAAACACTCTGTATTTTTGGTTATATGAAAAACAATAAAGTGAAAATAAAAGAAATCGGCACTTCAAAATCTCTTCCCTACATATACATGGTAAACAAAAATCCGTATGTTAAACCATTTAATGATATTTTGAAAACAAACTATAACGTACTATTGGTAGTACTGGATCAAAAATCAGCTAAACTCCAAAAATTTCATGGAAGTCAAATAATTAATGAATCCAAAATTAGTATAGATTTACGAGGAAGGCATAAAAAAGGAGGTCAAAGCCAGGGTAGGTTCCTTCGTGCAAGACAAACAAAAATCCATGTATTCTTTAAAAAAACTGCAAAACAAATTCAACAGATGGCATCTGACTCTGAATTAGTTTTACTTGGAGGTAAAGGAAATGCAAAACTGGACTTTTTTGATCAACTTCATTCAGACATTTCTAAAAAGTGTCAGTTTGTAGAGGAACTGTCCTTGACTACTCCAAAAAAGGATGTCTATAAAAAAATCATTAGACATCTGTCTTTACATCGAAAAAAACATGTTGAAGAAGTTTTAGACAAATATGAAGATCTTGTAAAAGATGATTTAACAGCAAAAAAGAATTCCAATATAGAAAAAGCCCTTAGGATGGGTGCAGTTGATACTTTGATAGTTTCAGCAGATTATCATACAAAATCTCAATTTAAGAAAATAATGAAAATGTTGGAGATGGCAAAAAAAACCTCTGCTACCATCGAATTTGCCATGTCTTCCAAAATCATACAAAAATTAGATCTTCATGATTCTGTTTTGGCTATTCTTCGTTTTCGTATTAAATGATAGAACGAGCAAAAATATGGGTTGACCATTTAATTGTAAAATCCTAGGCACGAATTAAATGGTTAAAACTGGTCCAAAGAATTTTTTTGCTTTTCAAAAGTGTTTATTTTGATAGCTCTTGTGTATGGGATTTTGATTTTGCAAACACTCGCTTGAGTTTTTCATTCATTATTTTAATGTCATTTTTCGATAATGTGGGTTTTTGATTTTTTACAATCTTGCATTCTACAGTTATTGGCAGCATTTTTAGATTTTCATATTGTTCTAGCGTTAGTGGTATTGTCTCTGATTCCTTGCTTCCATCGAATCTGTATGTTACTAATATGGTGGAAAATTCTGCTTCTTTCATTATATTTGCTCTAGGTTTTCTTTGGTTTATCATTTAGGTACTAATACTGGTAGTTATGGCTTCCATTACGGCATTCTGAATAGTTTCTATTTTGAATGGTTTGAAGATTACTGTGTTTGCCCCTGCTTCAAACAATGTTTTTTCAATATTACTTGATGAATCTGCAGTTATCATTATCACTTTTGCATTTGAAGACTTTTGCCTGATTTTTTTTAAAACTTCAATTCCGTTCATTTTTGGCATTCTTACATCCAAAAATACTATCTCTGGTTGTTCTTCTTCAAAGATCTTAATTCCATCATATCCATTACTTGCAGTTCCTTTGACTGCAAATCCTTGTAATTCTAATATTTCTGATAACATCTCTCGAATACCTTCATCATCATCGATAATAATACACTGTAATGATTTAGTCACTATTACCATTTGTGGAAATAACACTATTTAACAATTTATTTTGTTTTTAGTAAAACCAAATTCAACTTGTTTTGTAATTCTAAAACTGAATTGTTTTTAGAATTGAACTTGTTTGTTTTTGTAAATTATTTAATTGTGCATCAATAGTTACTTTGTTGTCTTTTTCTATGCTTATGTTGATTTTGAGATTTGAAAATACCGACAAGTACTTGTTTATTTTTTTGTTTTCAGTGACTACTTGTCCTGATGTGGCAATCAATCCATCATCAATTAATGAATTAATTTTTCTATATCCTGATGTTTGTGGTATGTCACATTCTTTCAAAATGTCTTGAATTATTTTTGGTTCAGCAGACACTGACTCTAGTATTTTCTTCTTTTCGTAATCCCCAAACGCTTGAAGGATTACTTGATTTACATGAGAATCAGTAATTGTGTACCAGTCTGACTTTGATTTTTTTGATTTTGTTTGAAATACATTCTCAAAGAATTTTTTCTCTAATCCGTCTGCTCCCTTTCCAAAAAATTCTCTTAATACTAGATCTAACTTGTCAAACTCTTCAATTGACTGAGTCAGGGAAATACCAAATTTCTCAAAAAGTCTATCTTCAATTTTTTTGGTTGCTTGTTTGCCTAATGTTTCTCGAATTATGCCATTTAATGAATTTGCAAACAAGTGGTCAATCCCAACCATGATTTCCTTATTTGGTAATGATTTATTAAATTTATGCTAACAATCCATATGATAATTTTTTCTAGTCTAATTTCCAGTTTTGATAATGATTTTGTCTGATTTTTAAGAAAATTCGATTTTTCAGGTGTTTTTTTATGATTGAAATCATGTAGTTTCCAGTTTTGATACTAATGAAAAAATACTTGAATAGGTCATCTTTAGTGACTTTATGAGCAAACCTGAGGTAGTTCCTGACAAGATCTCAAATCCCATAAACTTCTATGTGATTATTGGGATTTTGGTAGTAGGTGCGGGTATTTTTGTGGCCTTTCAGTTTCTTCCTGAAGAAGAAACAGGCATGTTGGCTTTTATTTTGTCTGTAGGATTTGCCTCTGGTGCTGCAGCTTTTGCCTTCTTTGTAGCTAAACGCGCAGGTTTGGGTGTAATTTCAAAAGCATATCTTTCACTAGCATTGGGATTTACTGCATATGTTATTGCAGAATTGTTGTATTACACTTTTGATTTGGTTTTAGGAATTGAACCGTATCCCTCTGTTGCAGATATTTTCTTTTTTGCACTATATCCGTTTACGTTGGGACATCTGTTGCTTAATATGAGTTATTTTCATACTGGTTATACAATATTTCAGAAGATATGGATTCCTGCAATTCCTGTATTTGCAATTTTTATTTACATAATAATGTCCTTGTCTGTTCCGGATGCCGAATTAAATTTTGACTTTTACTATGGATTAATTTTTGTAGCTGCAGCTGCAACTACTTTTTCTTTCACAGTAATGGGCACACTGACTTTCAAAAGTGGTGCTTTAGGCGTAGTTTGGTTGCTTCTATTGATTGGATTGATGGTAAATGCTGCTGGAGATGTTTGGTATTATCATTTAGAAATTTTTGGCCAATATTATGATGCTCATCCTGTAACCGTAGTTTGGTATGTTGCAAACATGTTTATCATTTATGCATTATTCAAACATATCAAAATTATTTAGATTGAAACCCATTCAGACTTTGCATCAAATTCCGATTTATATCGATTCATTCTTTTTAGAACTAGTCTTGCTGTATTTCTAACACTTTCATTTTCATCTTCTAATGATCTTTTGATTGCATCAATTTGGTCAACTGCTCTTATTATCATTAAACATTCAGTTGCTTCATGTCTTACTAAAGGACTTGGATCATAGTTTGCAGCATGTGCCAATTCGGGAATGATTCGTCTCATGTTTCTTGCAGCAATTTGGTAGCATACTTCATGGCGTACAACATCATTGGGATCATTTTTTAGAACCCACGCAAAAAGATCCGTCATTTTTTCAAATAATGGTCCTTTAAGGTCAACCTCTACTGGTATTTCGCCACCTAACCACACTGCATCCCATCTTTCAGATTCATCTTCTGATGTTTTGAATATCTGTTCTAGTTTTTCATATCTCTCTTCAAGGGGTAGTCTTTTAATGGCTTTGTCAAATTCTTCTGGAATGCTGACCGAACTCATAATAACACTAATAGATTATTAAGGTATTATTTCAATTTTATGGAAAAACCTACAATACAGATAATAGGTTATTTCCATAACTGGTTTTAGTGAGAGAACAGGCTAATGTAGATGTGATGTATCGTGCCCGATATCATTAAACTACAAAAGAAACTAAAAACAATACAATTTCAGAAATTTCTATTATTTTCAAATCTGAAAAAAACTACAGCTAAGGTTGGTTTTTTATTTGCAATTATGGCAGCAGCCTTTTCTGCCTT
>JAWVZS010000031.1:0-8325 GCA_033722055.1 Nitrosopumilaceae archaeon | reverse complement strand
AGCAATACTTCATTTGGAAAATGGTAGAATTGAGCTAATGGAGCCAACAAATGATACTAGTCCAATTAAAAAATTCCTAGAAAAGAAAGGTCAGGGATTACATCATATGGCATTAGAGACTGACAATATTGAAGGTGAGGTCTCTAGAATGGAAGGATGTGGTGTTCAATTTCTTGGAAAAATACGACCAGGTTCTGCTGGAACTAAAGTTACATTCATTCATCCAAAATCATTAGAAGGAGTATTGGCAGAGCTCTGCTCTCATCCGAAATAATTCACTCCATTATTTTTAGTGTGTCTGATGCAGTAATAATTCCAATTATCTTTGTTTTTTTAGATACTAGTATGCATTTTGAATATCGTATTAGTGGAACCAAAACATTAGCTGGTGTATTATAATCTACAATTGGCGGTACAGGATCCATTGTATCTATCAGTTTTGCTTTTTTTAATTCAGCTTCTCCAATGTCTGCCAAATGCTTTACAATACCTTCTTCGCTTACCACGCCTACTGGCTCATTTCCATCAAATACTGGAATCTGACTGATTGATAATTCGTGCATTTTTTTGATTGCGTCATGTAGTGTGTTGTTTGGTTTGAGTTTGATAATGTCTTTACTGCAAAAATCTCCTGCCATATGGGATGATGATTTTCCTTCTAAATTAGACAAATTATCAAAAATTCTTTTTGCTGTTTCATAGCTTGGCTGACTCCGTCCTGATTCGATCTGATTAATCATGGATGTACTAACACCACTCATTGTTGCAAGTTTTTTCTGAGTTATTCCTAACTTTAGCCTCATTTGTTTGATTGAATCTATCCGTGGAAGCAAATCAGGTTTAATCTTACTTAATGCCTATTAAATTATACTGGATTATTTTTTTGGATTTTCAATTGCAGCTTGTGCTGCAGCCACTATGGCAATAGGAATTCTGTGTGGTGATGCGCTGACATAGGATAGTTTTGCTTTATGGCAGAATTTGATTGAATTGGGGTCTCCTCCGTGTTCTCCACATATTCCAACCTCCATGTTCTTTTTTATGCTTCGACCATTTTTGATTCCAATCTCCATTAGACTTCCAACCCCATTAACATCAATTGATTGGAACGGATTTCTTTCAAGCAACTCTTTTTCCATATACTCTGGAAGGAACTTTCCTTCTGCGTCTTCTCTGCTAAATGAAAACGTTGCCTGAGTAAGGTCGTTTGTTCCAAAACTGAAAAATTCAGCAGTTTCTGCAAGCTCGTTTGCAGTAAGAGCAGCCCTTACAACCTCAATCATTGTCCCAAAGTTAATTTTGAATTTCTTTTTGTATTTTTTTTCAATTTCTTGTTTTATTGAATCATAAATTCTCTTAATGTGGTTTAATTCTGCAATACTGCTTACTTGAGGAATCATGATTTGTGGATGTGCGTCTACTTTGTTTTTTGCAAGCTCAACTGCTGCCTCAAATACTGCACGAATCTGCATCTCGTAAATTTCTGGATATGTAATTCCAACACGTACACCACGATGTCCCATCATTGGATTGATTTCAGCTAGTTGTCTTGCTCTTTCCAGTACTATTTTTGCATCATTTCTTTCTTTTTCTGATTTCATCTTTGAGATCTTGTTTGCAAGCTCTTCTGGATTTGGCAAGAATTCATGAAGTGGAGGATCTAACAATCGTATAGTTACAGGATATCCTTCCATAGCTTTTAGAATTTTTACAAAGTCGCTTTTTTGGAGTTTACCCAGTTTGCTTAGAACTTTTTTTCTTTCTTGAATGTTTTCAGCCATAATCATCTCAACAAAAAGACCTATTCTATTACCTGCATTGAACATTCTTTCTGTTCTGCAAAGACCAATTCCTTGTGCACCATATTGTCTGGCAAGCTTTGCAGCCTCGGGAGTGTCTGCATTTGCCCTAATTCCGATTTTTTTGGCTTTTTCTGACCAATCTAGAATTGTCTTAAAGTCTTGTGTAAGTTTTGGTTCTATGGTAGGAATGTTGCCTATGTAGACACTACCGGTACTACCATCTATTGTGATTGCGTCACCTTCTTTGATTGTTTTTCCATTTGCCTGACATGTATTATTATCATAATCAATTTTTAATTCAGAGCAACCTACAATGCATGGTTTTCCCATACCCCTTGCAACTACAGCTGCATGTGATGTCTTTCCACCTCTGCTAGTTAGAATTCCCACTGAGGCAAAGAATGCAGGAACATCTTCTGGTTTTGTCTCTTCGCGGATTAGTATTACTTGTTGTCCTGCCTCACCTTTCTCTGTTGCCTTTTTTACATCAAATACGGCAATTCCGTTTGCAGCACCTGGTGATGCTGCAATTCCTTTTGCTAATTGCTCATAGTCTTTGATTGCTTTTTGATCAATACTTTTATGAAGTAATTGTTCTAATTGTTCTGCTTGGAGTCTGGTTAGCGCTCTTTTTTTATCAATTAATTTTTCTTTTACCATGTCTACTGAAGTTTTTACCATTCCAGATGCATTCATCTTTGCATTTCGTGTTTGCAACAGATAGAATGTTTTTTGTTCAATAGTAAATTCAATATCTTGAGGTTCTTTGTAGTGATTCTCTAATCTCTTGCAAGTTTCAGCAAGCTGTTTGTATGCTTGAGGCATCTCTTTTTTCATTTCATCTACTGGTTTTGGTGTTCTAACACCAGCTACTACATCTTCGCCCTGGGCATTTACCAAATATTCGCCAAAGATATGATTGGTACCATCTCCGGGGTTTCGTGTGAATACCACGCCTGTGGCACTGTCATTACCCATATTGCCAAATGCCATTGACACGACATTTACTGCAGTACCATCTGCTATGTCTTTTGTAATGTTATTTTTCTCACGATATACTTTTGCTCTTTCTCCCATCCAAGAACCAAAAACTGCTTTAACTGCTAATTCTAATTGCTCAAAAGGGTCCATTGGGAATTTGCGTTTTGTATGCTTTTCACAAACTTTTTTGTATTCTTTTACCACTTGTCTGAGTGATTTTTCATTTAACCCGCTATCTGTTTCGACTCCTTGATTCTTTTTTGCCTTGTCTAATATTTGATCAAAATTCTTGTCATCTACTCCAAATACAACTTTACCAAATAACTGGATGAATCTTCTGTAAGAATCCCATGCAAAACTTGGATTGTTGCTTTTCTTTGCTAGTCCTTCGACTGTTTTGTCATTTAACCCTAAATTCAAAATTGTATCCATCATTCCGGGCATCGATATTGCTGCACCTGAACGAACAGAAACTAATAATGGGTTTTCAACTGAATTCCATTTTTTACCCGTCTTTTTTTCTATTTTTGCAATGTTTTTTTTGATTTCAGGAATTAGTGATTTGGGAAGTTTTTTTCCATTCTGATAGTATGCCTTGCAAACTTCGGTAGTAATTACAAATCCTGGTGGTACTGGCAGTTTCAGTCTAGTCATTTCACAAAGTCCTGCACCTTTGCCGCCTAGGAGTTTCTTGTTTTTACCATCTCCTTCATCATAAAAGTAAATGTTTTTCATTTTTTGTAATCGATAGTTTTCTCAAATATAGAGTCATTTAAACCCATATCTGAGGTTTCTTTCTTGTTTTGATCGTCTTTGAAATAAACTAAGATGGCTGCATTGTCAACAGGTGACAGGGAGCCTCGTGATGGATTGCATTAATTATTTCATCATAATGCGTTGCCTCTACTTGGGATAATTTGGGATAGTCAACAATTAGCAGATTGATATTGTTTTCTTTTACAAAATCCACTACAGTATGAGATATTGATTCAGTTAGTGCCAACTCTGTTTTAATTTGAATATTTTCTTGCTCTGCAATCTTTTTCCATTCCTCTAATTCTTGCTCAAGTTTTTCCATCTGGTCGCGTGTAACTTGCTTGTCTGACTCAGTTTCAAAAAAATAAAACTTTGGCTGTGTCTTGTAGAGGCACTCCATTACAGTAAGTTCAGAGTTGAATTTTTTTGCTATCTCTAGGCCTGTTGTAAAAGAATTTTTTGTATGAGTTGGGGTGATTATTGCAACTGCTATTTTTTCAAACATTATTTTTTCTTATTTATTATTCAATATCAGTGTTGATGTTGTTTTTGTATTAAGGGTTTATTTCATTGCTTTTGCAAACTCTGTAATTATTTTTGTCCAGTTTTTGGCCTTGATTATTCCACTTGCAACCAATATTCCTTTTGAGCCAAGCTCTATTGCTTTTGATACGTCTTGTCCTGAAACAATTCCTGCACCACATAATAGCTTTGTGTTATTTTTTGCTGATTTTACAGCTATTGCTGCCTTTGTTATTAATTCTGGTTTTTCAGTTGATACGGCCTTTCCAGAACCAATCAATTCTGGTGGCTCTATTGCAATGTAATCAGGATTGTATTTTGAATATTTTTTTGCTTCAGAAACATCTTTTACACAAACAATTGAAGTCATTTTCAATTCTTTTAATTTTGTAATTAATTGTATGATATCTTTTTCAGGAATTCTGTGTTCACTGTGATTAATTAAAGATCCTTTTACTTTGGATTTTTTTAACAACTCTGGAACCACAAAACCTGTTGTACTTCCAACCTTGGCAATATCTACATGCTGAGCCAAGATTGGAATGGAACTGTTTGATACTGAACCTATGAGGTGTTGGGGTGGAGCAACTGCAATTTTTACTTTATATTTTTTTGAGATTTTTTCTACGGTCTTTACAAATTTTATAATTTTATCACCTGAGACTTGCTCATAGTTTTTACAATTAATTACAAACATCTCTTATTGCGATTTTTTGTATTTTATTTAACTCTTGATTATACAGTAGCAGTTTTTTTATCATATTTTCTTTTCATAAATAGAACCGTCATCATCAGTCCGATTGCGGTAATGTTTGTACCTATAATGTATACATCGTTTACCACAAATCCATAAAATAGCCACAAAGATGCTCCTACAGAAATTAAAACCATCAAGTACATCGAAACGTCTTTCAAACTCTTTGTTCGATATCCTTTGATTATTTGATCTACCCATCCAGATAAAATGAAGATGCCAGCTAATGTTCCAATAACTGTAAGAAGTGGTCCATCAATTTCCATGAAATGTCAGTTCCAGAAAAATTCATCTAACCCAGTTTGTTTTGGTTTACCCAAAATAGTATCAAAATCCAAATCCATTGATGATGTAATTTGATCTAACGTTGATTCCATAAATTCCATGTATTTGTTTGAATCAATTTCATCCTTTCTTGCCATTTCTACTGGCTTTACTCCTGGCTTGTTTAGGATTTTTACATATGATATAATGTCGCCTTTTTTTACTTCTCTTGTGGCTTCTAGGAGTTTAGCAGCTCGAATGTGTTGCGGTACTGTCTTTACATATTCTGATGGTGACTTGCTAATCATAACATTAAATGTAAGATCACTCAATGGAATTTCTTTTTCTTGAACTTTTTTTGCACATTCTGCAATTTTGTCACTTACTTTTTTCTTTGCTTTGTCAAACTCTTCTTTTGTTTGAACTTCAGATAATATGTCTAGTAATTCATAGAATAGTTTTTTGATAAAAGGAGGAGTGTGTGATTTTTTGCCTGTAAGCCCTTTGACATCTACTTTACCTTCTTTTGTTACTCCGAGATAGTTTTTCTTTCTATTACTTAGTACACAATATCGGTATGTTTTGTCAACTTCTAAATCTACCCCATGATCTTTTTTTGCCTGCTCAATTACTTTTTGAATTTGCTCCTGAGTTGGATTTTTTATGAATAATGAATCAGTATCGCCATATAGTACCTCTATTCCTGTAGCTTCACATTTTTTGATGGTTTCAAGAATTGTGTATCTTCCAATTGCTGTAGTTGCCTCTGCTGCAGGAAGGAAATATAGTGGAAAGATTTCGGCACCCATTACACCATAACTTGCATTTAGAATTACTTTGAGTGCTTGACTAACTACAGTATATTGTTGTCTTTCTTCTTCTGATAGGGTTTCTTTTTTTGAAAGACTCTTGTAATAATTTACTCTCAAATCTCGGAGTGAACCAATAATGATTGAGGTTAACCCATTTTTTTTACTGCATACCCAGTGATTAGTTTCCGGAATTTTGTTTTGTTTGCATTCTTGATGAGGACATCTTACTGTTTCATATGAGAGATTTTTTACTTTAATTATGCTGGGATATAGACTTGCAAAATCCATTACTACAACATTGAAATGAATTCCTTCTTTTGGTTCAACTACTAAACCACCGCGATATTTTTTGTCTTTGATTACTGCATCATGTGCAACTCCGGAAGAGCGTCTCTGAAGCTCTTCTCTTTTTGGAATTAATGCATTAATTTTTCTATGTTCATAATACAACAAACTTCTAATCCATTGTGAAACCCCCATCCTTGCAATATCATCAATTGGCATTCTCCCAATTCGTGCAATGATGATTAGTAGTTTCATTAGTAAATCGTTATTGAAGCTTGTAAGATTGTAAGTTAGTTTTGCATCAGTATAACAATAATTTGCAGTCTGATACAGATTCAAATCATTCAAATCAATTCCATAATCTATTTTCTCTTCGCCCAAAAGTGCCTTTGATACACTATTTAGAGAAAAGTCAGTGTATTTTTGAGAGAATGCATAGATCTGAAATGATCTATTTGATAATGTTCTGTATAGATCCAGATGAACCCCATGTTTTAGGGTGGCAGAATCTCGCATCATATAAAGTGGGTTTTCTGCATTTTTTATTCCAATTCTTTCTGCTCTGTTGTATAGATATGGTAAGTCAAATTCGTCACCGTTGTATGTAATTAGAAAAGGATACTCTGCAATTATTTTGAATGAATCTTCTATCATCTTTTTTTCATCGTCATAGAAAACTACCTTTACATCTGAGGGTAATTCGTTTTTGCCTTCTTCTGTGCCCTCTGTTCTTAGAACGAAAATCTGCTTGAAATTATCGGTTCCTTCAAATCCTACTGCAGTCACCATTCTTTCAGCAATCTTTGGATCTGGAATTCTTCCAATTTCTGCTTCCACTTCGATATCTACGCTTAAGCGCTTCATCTCTGGTATTGGTTCATTTAGCAAGTCTGCCCATTCTGAGATAAATTCCTTGAATTGTTTTTCATCTACTAGATTTTCACTTGATACTTTGTCCCATAGCAGACTTTTTAGTGCAAGCTTTACTTCATCTGAAATTTCTTTTTTGTATGGTTTTATTTTGGAATCTACAATTTCATAGTATTTTCCAATAATTAATCTTCTATCGTATAGATAGTTTTCATAATATTTGATATCTGACTCCCATGTTTCCAAAATATTTCTTATACTTTTGTCAGTTGATGTCCCACCAATTGCTAATGGATCACTTACAGTGATTTTTGATACGTCTATTTCTTCATCCAACATTAAATCAATTTTTTTTGCAGATTTTATTTCAAGTACATCGTCCCTTTCATTAAGAAAATCTAATTCTTCTGTATTTAGCTTTGAATAACAGTATGGTTTATGTCCTATTTCATCAGCCCAAATAATAATTTTTTTTGAATTAGTATCATAAAATTTCAAAACTGCGCTTTTTTTATTATTATCATATGTAGCTGATACTAACAAAGATGGGGGCATCGATGTAATATTTTCTAATTGTTGGGATTGCATAATATCACTTGTTGTTTTGATATTTCCCTAAAAGCTGTTTTGCCCAATAGTTTATTTTGTCCTTGTCTAATTGTATAACTTCTACTCCAGCTTCGCGGAGTAAATCAAAATCTGTTTCAGGATATGTATCCAAGCAAACAAATTTTCTAATTCCTATTGTAATTGCCATCTTTGTGCATTCTAAACATGGCACAAACGTCGTGTAAAGCACTGCGCCTTTTATTCCTGCTTCTATGCCAAGTATGGCACAATGCATTATTGCATTGGCCTCAGCATGATTGCATAGACATCTATCTAATGAAGCACCTGATTCAATCTTTCCTTCCATTCTAAGCTGACATCTTTTACAACCTCCCTCAAAGCAATTTTTTATCCCAGGCGGAGTGCCATTATATCCTGTAGCCAACTGTCTGTGATTTCTAACAATCACTGCGCCAACCTGGCGTGTTAAGCAATTTGATCGTAATTTGGCAAGTTCGGCTTGCAACATAAAATATTCATCCCAATTAGGTCTTTCAAAATTTTCATTCACAACGATTCTCTTTATTTCTATAATATATGGATTTGAATGGCTTTTGCATTATGAATCCTATATTAACACCATTTGCTTATAATTTAGTAATTTGATTTCTGGACATGATGAGGGATGTTAGTTGACTGAACATACTAATGATATTCCAGTCGGTGAGTT
>JAWVZS010000030.1:0-8405 GCA_033722055.1 Nitrosopumilaceae archaeon | reverse complement strand
TATGAATTGACTTTCTCGCGCTCTCTCTTCTAAAATATTTGATAAACGTTCAGAGTTAGGTGCATCAAGGTGTGCATCCACTTCATCAAACAAGTAAAATGGAGAAGGCTTTATTTTTTGTAATGCCAAGACAAACACAATAGCGGCAAGTGTCTTTTCACCACCACTTATAGAAGTAGAAGTTCGTTTTGGTTTATTTGGAAATTGAATCAAATAAGATATGCCAGAATTAAAAATATCATCTTCGTTTTCAAGCTCAAGCCATGCGTTGCCTCCTGACATTTTACTAAATATTGTCTTGATTTCCTTGTCAACCTTATCAAAGGCATCCAGAAATGTTTGTCTTTTGTCTTTTTCAATCTCTTCAATGAATTTTACTATCGAATTGCGTTCTTCTTCAAGAGAATTCTTTCTAGTAGACATTGATCTATAACCATCTGAAATTTCAACATAAGTTTCAGGAGCTTTTGCATTTAGTGCAGTAAGGGAGTTTAATTCTGCACGTAAACCCTGTACAATAGGCTCAACATCAAAAGTTTCCATATCCACAGTAAATCCACACGAATTCAAAACTTGTTGCAGACTGTTTTCATCTTCTTTTAGATCATTCAAATCTCGATTCAATGAATCAGAGCGTCTTTCAAGAGTGTTAATTTCTTTTGTAAGAGTTCTATCATTCTCATGTAATACTTTGAGTTTATCATCGTATTCTTTAATTTGAGACATAGAAGAACCAGATGTTGCAATCAATTCTTGTTCTTTTTCACGTAATTTTATTAAGACACTTTCTTTTTCGGAAATTTCAGATTGTAAACTGGATATTTTATTTTTATTTTCTTCTTTTTGGGCCAATAAGGATTCTTTTTCTTCTTGTAAATTTTTTGTATGAGTTCGCTCTTTTGTATCATCTGCAGTAAGCGTTGCAACAATAGAAGATTTTTCATTATATTCTGATATAATTTGGGTTAATTCTCTTTCTTTGTCGGATTTTTTCTGATTAATTCGAGAAAGTTCATTTGATATGCGTAATTGTTCTCCACTGGCATAATTTTCTTCAACAATAGAGATCCTGTCTTTTAGAGAATCGACATAAGATTCTTGTTTTGAAATTTCAACTAACAAATTTTTATTTTTTTGTTCCAGATCAACGATTCGCTGGGATAGTTGTTGTTGCATTTGTTTAGCACTATCTATTTTCCAATTCAAATCAGAATAGCTTTGTTCAGTAGTAGCCAAACCTTCCTTTGATATGGAAAGTCGATCTTTATGAGAAGATATAGAATCTTCAATTTTTTTGAATTGGTTTTTTGTTTTTAATTGGAATTTTTTAAGAAGTTTGATTGATTGTTGTAATCCCTCAATATCAGTACTCATCGAAATAACCTTAGTGAGTTTTGAAATCTTTGAATTGATATCAATAACAACTCCTCCACCTTTTGCCTCAAAGAATTCTCCTTGCATAGTGACTGATTTGTAGCCAGATTTTGACAGTTTGTAAGCAGATTCTCGAGATTCAGTCAGGATAACGTTTCCAAACAAGAAAGTCTTGAGTGGTTGAAATTCTTTTGAGCATGATACATAGTCAGATAGTGGTCCTATGATACCTTGCTTATTTGGGATTTTTAATTTGAAATTTGGAATTGCATCAAGTGGAATAATTTTTAATTTCGGTAAATTTTTAGATCTGGCAAATTCTGCAACATTGAGTAGTGTTGTGAAATTATCCACTACAAATGATTTTATCCAATCGGAGCTAACGGCAAGAATAGGTCTTTCGTATTCTTTATTCCAAGAAATTAATTCATAGACTAGTCCTTTGATTCCAAGCTTATCAGAATCTTCTTTTAATTTAGCGATTGTATAATCTTCATGCATGACACTCTTTACTGTTTTAATTTTTGATTCGTATTGCGCAGCTGCCTTACTTGATTTTTCTAAAATAAAATTAAGATCTTCTAAATCTTTTTCAATCTTTAGTTTTCTATTGTTTAATTTTGATATCCTAGAATTTAATTCACTTATAGATTGTTCATGATTTTTCTTTAGTGATTCAAGTCGTGATTTTGACTTTTGTAATTCATCAATTGCAGTTGTAAAATCATTGAATTTGTTTTTATTTAGTTTTATTTTTTTATCAGACTCTTCTCTTTCATTTTCCATTTTTGATAATTTTAATTCTGCATCATTTAGTTGAGTGGATAGTTTTTTTATTTTATTATCAATTTCAAGTTTTTTCTCAGCTACTACTGCTTGTTCCTTTAGTACTTTTTCTCTTTCATTATCTACGAGTTTTAGTTCCTCATTAATTTTGGATTTTTTGTTTTGAGTCTCTTGTGCAGCTAACTGTGCTTCTTTTATTTTTGTATCTATTTGCTGTCGATTTAATTCTATATTATCAATCTCACTTTCTATTTCTGGTATTCGTGTTTCAATCTGCTGAATACGTTTTTCAGCTGCAACGACAGTACTGTTAGAAACTTCAAAGTTATGCATTGCTTCACTTATTTCAGAATCAATCTTTGCTTTGGCCTCCTGATATGCATTAACTTCAGTCATAAATTCTGATTTCTTAGATTCCAAGTCATCAATTTCTTTTCTAATCTCGTTACGCTGTCCTTCAAGTTGTGAAAGTTCAGAGTTTATGCTTGCCAAATCCTGTTCTTTTTCAGATTTTTGAGAGCGAACTACCTTTAGTTTGTTAGAAGCAGAAATAGCATTGTATCTATTTAGCTCTTTTTCAAGTAAACTGTGACGTAGTTTCTGGTTTCGTTCTTCTTCCAATTCATCAATACGCTTTTTGATCTCACCCATCTTAGCAAGGGCAATCTCAAGACGTCGGTCTGCTTCATCTAATTGCTTTACGGCCTCTGTCTTTTTTTCATCAAAATATGATAAACCGATCAAATCCTCAATAGCTTGACGTTTCTCTTCTGAGGAAAATTCAGATATTCTAGTTACTGTTCCCTGCTGAACATTGTTTAATTGATTTAATCCAGAATTTGCTACATCTAATAGATCCAATACATGACTTCTGTTAGTTTTCTTTTTGTTTAGATAGTAAGTATTTTCACCATTAGCATCCATCTCTCTAGTAATCTCAACAGAGTCTGAATCAATAGGGATTTTTCTATCAGAGTTATCAAAGTGTACACTTGCTCTAGCTAGTTTTGGTCCCCGTCTGTTACCTTCAATATCATGTAGTAGTGATCTGAGTTTGTCGACTCTCATTACTTTTGGTCTATTTTCACCTAGTGCGAAAGTTATTGCATCAAGAATGTTACTCTTACCTGATCCATTAGGTCCAGAAATAGAAACTAAGCCAGGTTCAAATTGAACAGTTGTATTCTTAAATCCAAATGACTTGAAGCCGAAAATTTCGACTTTCTTAATATGCACCAATGTATAGAATTCTCAAAAGGGTCGGATAATCGATTGTTAACAAGTTTAGTTGACTATCTTGCTCAAATTTTTCTGGTTTTGCTACTAATTTTTTCGTTGCAGGTACTCAGAACCATTATCTACCCAACGATACAACAGAGAATTGAAAAAAGCATGACCAAACTAGGAATAATTCAGACAGGCTCATTTCGCACAAATAAAGAAGGGATCATCAAAATCAGTGCTTTGCTTGAGGAATTAGGCAGGAAGAAAACAGATATCGTATGCTTGCCCGAACAATGGTTAAAAGAAAATAGAATTGATAATTTTTCTACAGAGTTTGCACCGTTTTTAGAAATTGCCAAAAAGTATTCCATGACTATAATTCCTGGGGCATTCTACCAAAAAATTAGGAATCAGCAGACAATTTCAAGTCCAGTGATAGGGCCAAAAGGAACAATCATTGGGATTCAGGAAAAAATACATCCTTTTGATTATGAACGAGACATCATAAAACCAGGAAAATTAGCCAAAATCTTTGAAACATCTTGCAAGTTTGGTGTGGTGATTTGTTATGACATGGTCTTTCCAGATGTTGTAAACATGATGGTGAGAAAAGGTGCCAAAGTAATTCTTTCTCCAAGCAGGATTGTGAAGAGAGGAATACAGCCGTGGCACATGTATTGCCAGGTAAGGGCATTAGAAAACAGAGTGCCAATTTTAGCTGCAAATGTTCATAATTACAGATTCGGCGGAGAAAGCATCATGATAGATCTTGTTGAAAATAACAAGGTAGTCATTCCAAAAATTACTAAATTAAAAAAACAGTGTGCTACTGCCAAGCAGTTTGATTTAGAGAAATATTACAATATTAGAAAACGTAGATTTTCAGATGTACAGAAATTCAGCTAAGTTTCTTCAACAAATTTTTCACAAGCTGCTTTTGCCTGAACATCAGACATTTGTTCTATAGGGTGTTTCATCAAATATGCACTGGCTGGCTTTATAGGCCCGCCTACACCTCTATCCAAAGCAATTTTTGCTAATCGAACTGCATCAATTACAATTCCTGCAGAGTTTGCTTTGTCATCAACTTCTAATCTTACTTCCATATTATATGGAATGTTTGCCCATTGCCTGCCCTCAATTCTCATAAACATTAGTTTTGTATTTCCTAGGAATGGAATAAAATCGGAAGGACCGACATAAATTTGATCATCGTCAAGTCGCTCATCGAGTTGGCTTTGTACGCTTTCTGTTTTAGAAATTTTTTTAGAAACAAGCCTTTCTTGTTCCTTCATGTTCAAAAAGTCAGTATTACCACCTACGTTAATCTGATAAGTTTTTTCTATTTTTGTTCCTCTGTCGTTGCATAATTTTGCAAGGGTTCTATGTACAATAGTGGCACCAACTTGTCCTTTAATATCATCACCAATTACTGGGATATTTTTATCTGCAAATTTTTTGGCCCAAGACTCATCAGATGCAATGAATGATGGGATACAATTTACAAAAGCAGTATTTGTTTCTAAACAAATATTTGCCCAAAACTGTGTTACCTTATCTGAACCAACAGGAAGATAAGAAACAATTATTTCTGCTCCAGTTTCTTTGATAATTTTTTTAGCTTCTTCTGCTATCTGTTCATCTGTTTTTGAACTTTTAATTGGTTTAACGCGGTTTTCCACCCACAAACCAACTCCATCCAATATTGGACTTTCGTAAACTTTGGCATCAGTTTTTGGCATCGTTTCTTTAGGAATCCAATTTACCATGTTTGGATATTCATAAATTGCTTCGTTGATTGTTTTTCCTACTTTGTTTTCTCCCACATCAAAACCACAAACAAAATCAATATCATGAATACCATAACCAGCTAATTTATCATGAATAATTCCAATAACTTGTTGTTCAGGGTTTTTTCTATAGTATTCAATACCTTGAATCAAACCTGAAAAACAATTTCCAATACCAACTAGTCCAACTTTGATTCTTCCAGACATAGCAGTGTTGGATTAATTGGCGGGTTTAAAGTTTTCCTAGTAAAAACACAAATTTGCATCAAAATAAAACAAGGCAGGATTTTATAGCCGGAAAAAGAAAAAACAATATGGTTGAACCAGGAAACCCAGTCAAAGACATAGAAATAACTTCTAACACATCATTAGAAAAAATCTTTCAAGAGATTGCACAGTCTGGTGGATTTGAGTCAGTTAATTTGTCAGACGGATTGGAGATTTTAACTACTATGATAAAAGATGAAAAATGTCTTAGATTCATTTCATTTGTTGGTGCAGTGATTTCTACCGGTACTCGTGGAATTATCAGAGACATGTTGAAAAAAAAATGGTTTGATGTAGCAATTACTACATGCGGAGCATTGGATCATGACATTGCAAGATACTATTCAAATTACAAAGAAGGTGCTTTTACCATGGACGATAATGAATTAGCTGAAAAAAACATTCACAGATTAGGAAATGTCTTGGTTCCAATGGAGAGTTATGGTCCACTAATTGAGGAAAAAATGCAGGAATTTCTAGAAGAAGAATATCAAAATGGAGTTAGGGAGATGTCTACTGCAGAAATTTGTAAAATGATCGGTAAGCATATGGGAGAATCTTCGTTTCTTTATTGGGCGTTCAAAAATAACATAGTCGTTATAGTTCCAGGAATAATGGATGGGGCAGTAGGTAGTCAAATTTGGTTATTCATACAGAAGCATAATGACTTTCACTTGAATTTAGCCAAAGATTCTGATCTAATTTCGGGTTTAATTTTCAAAGCTCAAAAGTCAGGCGCCTTTATGATTGGCGGAGGAATTTCAAAACATCACACATTATGGTGGAATCAATATAGAGACGGACTAGACTATGCTTTCTACATTACAACAGCACAAGAATTTGATGGTAGTCTGAGTGGTGCACTAGTAAGAGAAGCCATATCATGGGGAAAAGTCACACAAAATGCACGACAAGCTACATTACATGCAGAAGTGACTACAATACTACCATTCATCTATGCTGCATTGTTATCCAGACTTCAAGAGTAGACAAACTATTATTCAGTTAAAAGACGAACATAAAGTATGTCATCTGGTATAGAAATTAAAGAACTAAAACAATTCAATTTAGAAGGAGGTTATCTTATTGATGGTTTTCCTTCAGTAGGTTTTGCAAGCGCTATTGCTACTGAATCAATGATTCACATGTCAGATTTTGAATTAGCAGGGGTAATAGATTCAGATAGTTTTCCTCCAGTCAGTTTGATCAAGGATGGAAAACCAAATTATCCCACAAGAGTTTTTGTTAATGAAGAACTAAAAATTGCAGTATTTTCTTCGTATCTAACACCTAACGAAACACTTCATCGCGATATTGCACAATCAATGATTGAATGGGCAAAAAAACATAAAATTTCTCTAATCATTAGTAGTGTTGCAGTAAAATCTTCCAAAGGAATAGATGAGATAGTAGCTGCAGGAAGTACTGAATCGGCAAGAAACAAACTCAAAGAGTCAGGACTGCAAGTTCTAGAGCATGGTACAATTCCAGGGATTCCAGGCATGTTATTAAATGAAGGTAGTATGAAAGATCAAGATGTAGTAGTTGTTCTTTTTCAATCCACTGGACAAGGTCCTGATTTTAAATCAAGTGCAGAATTGTGTATGGCTATGACAAAATTAGTTCCCGGAGCTAATTGTGACATAACATCATTACAGAATGAAGCTGAAAAAGCAGAACAAACAATCAAGGAAACAGAAGAAGAAACAAGAAACCTGAAAAACTCAATGTATAGATGAATTAGTAATTAGGATAGATGTTATGCAAGAAGTATTATTTTTTGCAGCATCTGTAATTCTTATTTCAGCATCAGGAGTATTATCGCCTGGACCTCTTTTTGCGTCAACTATAGTTTACGGATTAAAAGAAAAAGCAGAAGCAGGAATCAAAATTGCTCACGGTCATACCATAGTAGAACTCCCACTTGTCATATTACTCGGAGTAGGAGTGATTTCATTTGATACTTTTCCTGAATTTCGTTCAATAATTTCATTCATTGGGGCTTTTGCGCTTTTTGCTTTTGCAGGATTACAAATCAAAGGAATAATTAAAAATAATTCACTGAATATAAAACCAAAATACGGACCAATTCTTTCAGGAGTAATCTTCAGTGCATTAAACCCATTTTTTTTAATATGGTGGTTTACAGTAGGATTCAAACTCATTTCAGATGCATTAGAAATATGGTCAATTGCAGGGATTTTCATAATGTTTGGATTGCACATTTGGATGGATTATCTGTGGTTAGGTGCCATTGCTTTTTTTTCATCCAAGAGTACACGTATACTTTCAAATCAGAAATACAAAATTCTAATGCTGATTATTAGTGGACTATTGGTATATTTTGGAATAACGTTTTTGGTAGACGGATTAACCACAGTCTAGAATCTCAACAAATGGTTCGCACTCATCATTAAACGAATCAATCCGTTCAACCAATGATTCACAAAATTCAGGATCAAGTGTTTGTGCATAATTCTGTAAATCCTGATTTATTACTAGATATCTAGGCCCACATAATGGGTCTAGAGATAAAAAAAGAATTACAATAACAGCTATTCCTATAATGCTAAAAATTAGAATGGGCCTAGTTTTTTGTAATATCAATTTCTATGGTAGATACATTGCGTTGTTTTCCATCTTGGGATTTTAAGGAATCAGATGCAATACGAACGTCGTTGATTTTGTAGCCCACAGTATCCATTCTTTTAACTATCATTTGCGATACATCTACAGCTTGAGTGATTCTTTTTCCACGTGCTTTTATTGTTACAGTAGGATTGTTGGCAAGCTGAGTAAGAGTGGCTGTTACATATGTCATAATTGGTTTTGTACCAACAAAAATCACATCTCGTTCTTCAACAATGCGCTGAGTATCATTTTCTTCATCTACTGAAGAGGCGTCGTCTGGTTCTTTAGTTGGTTCTGGCTCTGGTTCTTTAGTTGGTTCTGGCTCTGGTTCTT
>JAWVZS010000029.1:0-8487 GCA_033722055.1 Nitrosopumilaceae archaeon | reverse complement strand
TGAAATCCTCTTGCGATTTTATCATTTGTGGTTCCTTCTCGAATTTCATATGCTCTTTGAATTGCTTTATTGGTCATACTATAACCAATTTCTTTTCTTAAACCATCCTAGCATTATCACAACTATTATTGTCATAACGCCTAGCATGACAAAGTAGCTTCCTTCCCAAGACAATTCTGGAATGTACTCAAAGTTAGTTCCGTATATTCCTGCAATGAAGGTTATTGGAATAAAGATACTAGCTATTATGGTTAGCGTTTTCATAATTTCGTTCATTTTGTTGCTAACACTTGATAGATACGTGTCTAGCATTCCTCCCACTACATCTCTTAATCCTTCAATGGTATCTATTACCTGCACTAAGTGATTGTATGAATCTCTAAGATAGGTTCTTGTTTGTTCATGAATAAGCCCAGTTTGACTTCGCTGTAAATTATCTAATAATTCTCTTGCAGGCCATACAGATCTTCTAAGAAGAATCATCTGTCGTTTCAACAATTGTAATGCCTGAAGTGTTTTTGGAGTAGGGTTTGCCAATAATTCTTCTTCTAAGCTCTCAGAAATGTCACTTATTTTTTCTAATACCAAAAAATAGCTGTCTATTATGGCATCAAGCAGTGCGTATGCCAAATAATCGCTTGGTTTTTGTCTAATTGTGCCTATATTATCTCTTAATCTATTGCGGATATTTTCAAAAAAGTCTTCTTCAATTTCTTGAAAAGTGACTAGGTGGTGTTCTGCTATAATAAATGAAATTTGCTCTAACTCTACCTTTCCCTTTTCTTCATTGAAATGGGGCATCTTCAGTAATAAGAAAATGTAATTATCTGAAATTTCGATTGTAGGTCTTAGTTCTGTGTTCATGATGTTGGCTTGATGTAGTCCATGTAATCCAAAGGAATCGCCAAATTTTTTGATTATTTCAGAATCATGGATACCAACCACATTGATCCAAGATACATTTGTTTTCACTTTGGATTCTAAGCACTGCTCAATTGAGGCATCCTTTACCTCATGTATGTCATCTTTGTCATACTCCATTAGATCTATTCGAACTTTCTCAACTTTCTTTTCACCAATGTGAACTAATTCTCCGGGTCTTAATCCAACAGTGTCAGCTAGAGTTTTTGTTTTTCCTGTTTCTTTTTTAATTAATTTTGATAATCTGGTAAGCTCGTTTACTCTAGTAATCTCTGCTACTTTGGCAGTTTTGCTTACTACACCTACTATGGTAAATCCAGTAATTACTGAAAATATCAAACTAAGGTATAATGGAGCAAAATTTCCATCTGATGCTGCTTGATAAATTGCTTCAACGTCTGTTGCACTTGTAGAAACAAATGAACCGATTATCGTGTCCATTAAAAAGAATGTAAATGAAATAATAGCACCGACAATTATAGCTGTTAATGGTGTGATATTGGGTGGTATCTCTATATTTTTCTCATTTCTAAAAGGAGAAAAATATCTACGGTTCTTAATAATTAGTAAAGAAATAACAGTAATAATTATTGTTGATATTATCCACCATACGATTAAAACAACTCCTTCTTCGTCTGCTTTTTCTATTCCCAAAAAAAGATCAGAAATATTTCCACTCAATGGAATTGAAAGAATTGATGTAGCTATTCCTACAATTATTTGATAAACAAAAGCAAATGTAAATCCGTATACTAATCTATTTACTATAACACCTATTTCGTTTCGCAATTTGACTCGAAATTTGAAAGATTTCTTTGTATTTAAAAAAGAATATAGAAAAACAAGTATCTAAAATCTCAATTTTTATTATTACAGGCTCCTTTTTACAACAAAATCCAAAAGGCCAATCATCTCTTCTTTTGCGGCGCCTGAATATTTTGAGAGTGATTGCCGAGATTTGTCGGCATATTTTTGTGCCTGTTTCCTTACGTTTTCCTCGATTCCAAGACTTTTGATGATTTTTACTGCTTCCTGCATTTGTTTTTTTGTTGCTTTGGAATTTCCAAACACTTTGAGAATCTTCTTTTTTTCATTTCCTTTTGATTTTTTGAGTGCCATTAAAATTGGAAGTGATTTCTTTCCTTCCCTTAGATCATTACCTACTGGCTTTTTTGTTAGCTTTGAATCTCCCATAACTCCAATCAAGTCATCCGTTATCTGAAACGCTATTCCTAAATTTCTACCAAATGCAGATAAATTTTGAATGTCTTTTTGCTTATTTGTAGCACAAATAGCTCCCATTGCACATGATACATCAAAAAGAGCTGCAGTTTTTTTCCCAATCATTGTAACATATTGTTTTTCACTTGGAATTTTTTTTGATTCACCCATACTGACATCTAGCCATTGACCTTCACAAATGTCTACGCAGGCTTTAGCAAGTCTAGACACCAGATGTGGTATGGATTTTTGAGATATCTTTCCATTAGATATGATTTCATATGCTTTTGAAAATAATACGTCTCCTGCTAAAATAGCTAAGGGCATGCCGTATTTTTTATGTGTAGTTGGAACTCCATGTCTCATTTCATCATTGTCCATAATATCATCATGAACCAATGAAAAGTTGTGAACAAGCTCTACTGCAGTTGCAGCTGGCATTGCAGTTGTTATATTGCCACCTAACATTTGACAGCTTTTAATTACCATGTATGGTCTTAGCCGTTTCCCTCCATGTGCAATTAAGTGAGACGATGCATCATAAAGTGACTTGGGGTCCCCCTTCAATTTAGATAAAAGATATTTGTTTACAGTAGTTGCATTTTTTTCTAAACTGGATTTTTTTTTCATTTGACCAATCTCCACTTTTCTTTTGGAAGATGTTGGTCAATTGAACTGGTAATTTTTTCTTTAATGTTTGACTTTCTCCATTCTGATAATGTTTTTTCATATTTTTCCAGCATAGCACTATCTGATTCTTCAAGTAGTGCAAGTGCAATTAGCATCCAGGGACAGTAAATTAGGGTATTGTTTTCTAATTCTTGTATTAATTCTGAGGCTGTAATCCATTTTACTGCCGATATCTCGTCTTTTACTAAGCCTAGAGTTGTATTCGAATCAATGATTCCTATCAAGGTCCCACAAATTTCATTTTCTGAACCTATGTCTTTGTAGGGTACGTGATATTCAAATTTGAACAAGTAATCTAATTTACACTTAATTCCTAATTCTTCTGGAATTCTTCTTTCCCCAGATGAAACATAAGTTTCAGATTCTCTTGGGTGACTTGCTGCAGTACCGTCCCAATCACCAGGCCATAACATCTTTTTCGGACTTCGTTGTGTCAATAAAAGACGTCCATCATTATCAAAAATTAATGCAGTAAATGCTCTATGTAGTAATCCATTTGGTAAATGACATTTTACTTTCTCCTCTGTTCCGATTGGATTATCGTCTTTATCTACTAAAATAAGATATTCTTTACCCATGTCTTTTTCCCTTAAACAAGGTACCCTCAAATTTACTCTTTTTAACAGCTTGTACTATTCTTTCTGGTTTGTTTCCATTTACAAAAAATACTTTCAAACCTAATTTTGACATTGCAGTTGCTTCTTGGACTTTTCTTGTCATTCCTCCTGTTACATCCATCTTGTTTTGAGCGATTGAAGCTTTTTGATCCTTTACAACTGAAATTAGTTTCTTTGTTTTAAAATCCGAATACAATCCATCAACATTTAGTACAAAAATACTTAGTCTGGGTTTGAGATTTTTTGCAATAATCGTCATGATTTTGTCTCCAGATAAAATGTAGGATTTTTTCTGGCCAAACCATAATGCATCTCCAAATGTTACTGGTGTCAGTCCTGCTTCTGATATTTTTTTTATTTCTGTGATCTTATTTTTAATAGGCTTGTTACCGTTCATAAAGTCAGTTGGAGGAAGACAATAAGGATTTAGTTTTGCCTTCAAAAGTATGTCTAAAATTATTTTATTTAATTCTACCATTGAATTTTTAACAACTGCCACTCCTCGGATATCATATTTTGCGGGTTTTGTGTGCATATCGTATTTGACTGACCAAAAATGACCAAATGAGCCTCCTCCGTGCACAATAACTACTGGTTCATCTATTTTCTTGAGTTGTTTTGCAATTTTTTCGATTGTTTTTTTTCTTACAGATAATGGTTTTTCTTTATTGGTAATTATTGAGCCGCCTAATTTGATCAAAATCATGATATTTTTTCCAATATTTTTGCTAGTTAAAAAGTATCTAAACCTTTGAAATCAATTTTTACTGAAAAACAATCGTATTTCTTACTTAACTCTTCTATTGTTTTTTCTCTGTTATTTTCATCAGTTATTGCAAAAATGCATCCACCATCACCGGCACCAGTTATTTTTGAACCATAAGAGTTTGAATTTGCAACCTGTACCATTTCTTGAAGCACTTTGTTAGAAACTCCAATAGTTTCTAGATAGTTTTGATTATTCATGACACTATTTCCTAATGAAGTAGTGTCGTTGTTTTTCAATGCTTCAAAAACATCTGAGATTAATTTTTCTTCCTTTTCACATAATTCTAAAAATTTTGATTCATTTTTATCTCTAAATAATTTAACATTAGATACAACATTATCCGTTGAATGAACTACATTAGAATTTGCAATAACTAAATCAAATTTTGGCTTTGAATCAATTCTAGTATGGCCTAACTGCTTGTTATATTTTATAATTCCACCAATAGTGCATACTGTACAATCTGCCCCTGATGTGTTTGGATAAATTGATTTTTCAGCTTCTATTGCTAATTGACGTATTTCATCTTTGGATGTGGTTTCAAATAAACCTGTTAATGATCCTGCTGCAGCTACGCAACATGCAGAAGATGATCCAAGTCCAACACCAACAGGAATTTCAGATTCAATTGTTATCTTTAATCCATCATTGTAGCTAAATTTTTCTGCGACTTTTTTTGCCAAATAGAAAAATGGCCTAAGTTGTGAATTGATTTCATTAATAGATGCAGTTGTGGGAACCTGTAATTCGCCTATGGTTGATTTTATGATTATTTCTTTTAGTGGTATTTTCTCTGAAATTACAGTTACTCTTTTATCAATAGCACATAGTATTGCAGAAACTCCGTATACGACAAAATGCTCTCCAAAAAGAATTACCTTCCCTGGAGCTGAAGCTTTGGAAATCAAGTGAATATTATTGAGCCATATCCGACGACTGAACTATTATCTTTTGTAACGTCTCCGCTGGTTGCATACTTTAGTAGTTCTCCTTTTGTGGCCCCTAATTCCTTACATGCAACCATTGTAGTCGCTATCGCACCATATCCACATGCAGTTACGTTTCTTTTTTCTAGTACTGAATAAAATTCATCTAAATCCATTTTTAGAATGGGTTCAATTAGTGCGGCATCTTGTTCGTGTGCAAATTCATTTGTTTCATAATGTGTAAAATCAGATGAACCAATAACCATGATGTTTTTTCCACTCATTACTTTAGAGATTATTTTACCTAACTTTTGTGCTGTTTGTTTGCTTTGATCAATTAATGCTATTGGAACTATTTTAAAATTTTTAAAAATATGTTGCATCATTGGTATCTGAACTTCTAAACTGTGTTCTTTTGTGTGTGAAAAAAAATCACTCACTACATCAGAATTTTTCATAATCTCATTTGCAATATCTGAATCAACTTGAACTTTTCCTAGTGGTGTTTCCCAATCACAATCTGTCATAGTAGCAACATTTTGTCCAATTCCCCAGTGATTTGGACCTACAACAATGAAGACATCCGGTGAATAATTTGATATGGCATAAAAGGAATGGCATGCAATTGGACCAGAGTATGGATATCCTGCATGTGGACAAATAATACCGTAGATTTTCCTTTCACTTTGTGTTGGAGGTTGTTTTCCTGGTCCTAATTCGTGCAAAAAACATTGTTTAATTGAATTTTCTAGTTCGTTTTTTTTTCCTGCGTAGAACATTCCGGCTACTGCCGGTGTTCTAGTTTGCATTATTCTATTTCCTCTTGAGTAATTTTTGTTTCGAAATCATCGATTTCATATTTCATTTTGTCGTCTTCTTTTAACTCTCCTTTTTCAATGAGAATTTGACGAGCTAGTAACCAGTAAATTGTTGCAAGTGACTTTCGTCCTCTATTGTTTGCTGGAATTACTAAATCTAATTTTGATGTTAAATTATCTGTATTTGCAACCCCTATGACAGGAATTCCTGCATTTGTTGCCTCAGTTACTGCTTGGTCATCAATTTGAGGATCAGAAATCAATACCAGTTTTGGTTCGATATAGTATGGTAATGATGGATTGGTTAGGGTTCCTGGCATAAATCGACCTAGTTTTTTTGTAGCGCCAGTTAGTTCACAGAATTTTTCAATTGGTGTGTTGGCATATTGTCTGCCTGAGCATACTATGACATCTTTTACACCTATTCTATTGATGAATTTGGCAGCAGTCTCTATTCTTTGAAGAGTAATGTCCAAGTCAAGCATGTAGAGTCCTTCAGGGCTGGCTTTTGTGATGAATGGTTTCATGAATTTTGTTTTAACTTGAGTACCTACTCTAATACCAGTTGATAGGACCATCTTTTTAATATCTGGAGTTTCGGTTTGCTGACTCATGTCGATTTTTAAATTTCTACCATACCGCGTATTAAATCATGCCCTGATAGTCGTAGTAATTCATTTAATTTGGCTACTCTTTCTCCCCCTACAACTCCAACTTTTAGCATTTTGGACTTGGTAGCTAGGCCTAGGTGGGATATTTGAGAATCAGTTGATTCTCCAGATCTATGGGATGTGATTAATTTGATATTGTTATTATTTGCAGTATCTGCAAATTCCAGTGCGTCATACAAACTACCTGCTTGATTTACCTTTAGAATAGCTGCATTACACGACTTTAGTTTGATTGCTTTGGAAAGTATGTTTTTGTTTGTAACGGTGAGATCATCTCCTGTAACCAAAGTATTAGGAAATTTTTTAGTCAATTCTGACATGTCTTCAAAAGCTTCTTCATGAACTGCATCTTCTGCATAAATTAGCTTGTATTTTTCAATTATTTTTGCTGCAAAATCTATTTGTTCTTCCGGAGAATTCTCAAAACCTGCTCTGTCGTAAACATATTTCTTTTTTTCTTCATTCCATTGAGTTGAGGATGCAAAATCTACTCCTAGTGAAACTTCTTTACCTAATGTGAATCCCAAATTTTCACATGCCTTAGCTGCCATCTCTAATGCCTTTTCATTATCTAGTTTTGGTGCCCATCCACCTTCATCTCCTCTACCATTTGTAAAATGTGGATCTTCTTTTACCAGTACCATTCGTAATTCTTTGTGCACTTGAAAGTTCATTTCAATAGCATCTTCGATGTTTTTAGCTCCATTAGAGCAAACAAGGATCTCTTGAATATCTGGCGTACCAGGACCTGCATGAGCTCCCCCACCCAAGATATTTCCTATGGGATAAGGAAACTTGAATGATTTTTCTGATGATAATGTTTGAAATAATTCTTGGTTCAAAGCTTTTGATGCAGAGTCTACCGAAGCTATTGTTACTGCAAAAGCCAATGCCCCGCCTACTCTAGAATAATTATCAGTATTATCTAGATTTTTTAAAACATTATGAATCTCTTCCAAGTTTGATGAATCCAATCCAACAAACTTCTCTGCATTGTCATTGAGTATTTTCAAACTCCCTGATGGGCCATCTTCTGGAAAACTAACAGATTCGTATTTTCCAACACTTGCGCCAGATGGTGCACAAGCCCTACCTAAATGGTGATTATCTGAAACAATGTCTACTTCTATTGTCTTACTGCCCCTGCTATTGTATAATATTCTCCCACGGATGGAAGTAATCTTTGGCAAGTTACTCTAGCTCAGATTGAACTTCTTGATGCCTTCTCTCGATTGCTTCATAGAATGGTATTACTTGTTGAATGGTTTCAACAGAAGTAAGAAGCATCCTTCTACAACAATAACGATTAATTTCTAATGAGTCTAGAACTTTTGCTGGCTCTTCACCTGCTTTTACTTTGTTTTTGTAATCTTCATACTTGTCAGCTATAAGATTTCCACATGTAAAACATCTAACTGGAACTAACATTATGACCAAAAAAGTAATCAAGGATTATAAAAACCATGCAAAGAAATTTGTTTGCGGGTGTCGCCCAGCCTGGCCAAAGGCGCTAGCTTGAGGGGCTAGTCTCTCAGGAGTTCGTGGGTTCAAATCCCATCGCCCGCATATCATTTTTTCTTGATTTATTTTTTTAATTTGTTAATTGATTCATTTAGTTCATTTCTTCTTTTTTCTTCTGTTATTACAGATCGAACATCATCTACAAGTTTTCTAGCTACATCTATCTTTCTTCTTGATTCTTTGACAACTTTATCATACATAGAAAATTCGTACAAATTATCATACAACTCTTCCATTACATCAAAGATTCTTGCTGCTTCTTTTACATCGTTATTCCTAATTTTGTCAAGCAGCATTCGCTTTAATTCGCCTATACAATCTAAGAGTCCTAGT
>JAWVZS010000028.1:0-8775 GCA_033722055.1 Nitrosopumilaceae archaeon | reverse complement strand
TTTGCCATGGAGCTCAGCTTGCAATTCCTGGCGTCCTGCAAATAAGTCCTGGAATCAAACAAGGTGATGTTGTAGGTATCTATACTCAGAAAGGAGAAGCTGTTGCTTTAGCTGAATCTAAAATGGACGAGCAAGAAATCAAGGATGCAACAAAAGGATATGGTTTTGAAACTAGGAGAATAATCATGGCACCTAATACTTATCCTAAGAAATGGCGTTCAAAATCTAATCCTAAAGAAATTACAAATTAAATTGATTCCTAAATCTTTGAGTATTTTTATTGCATTTGGTGTTGTATCTGGATTTGCCTTTGGCTCTTATCTTATTGATTTAAAAAACACAAATGAACTTATTTTTGTAGAAGGTACTAGTCTTACTGTATTTACTGACATGGCCGATTATAAGCTGGGTGATAATATCAAAATTAGAATTATTAATTCTGGTTCGGTTCCACTTACTTTTTCAAACAATGCATATGGTTTAGAAATAACTGGACTTTCTGGGAGATTGTTGTATAGTCCAGATTCCGTTCCCAACATAACTAAACTTGAACCTCATGATGAAGTTCACTTTATTTGGAATCAAATAAAAAATAACGGAGAACAAGTTTTAGAAGGTGTTTACAAGGTATCTGCACAAGGGATTGATCCAAATGGAAATAATGTTAAAAAATCAACTACTGTAACTATTTGGAAATAAACTCAGACAACATATTATATAATCAAAAATAATGGTGTATTTCAGTCGTAAGACTTGTGCCGGGGTCGCCTAGCCTGGTAGGGCGCGCGCCTGGAAATTACTTTACCATAAAGCGCGTTCTCGCAAGGGAACGGGAGTTCAAATCTCCCTCCCGGCGCCATTACTCATTTTCAAATCAAATTTTATTATTACAATAAATGTACAAATGTAACGTCATTCAAATTAAAGATTTTATTCTATACATGTCTGATAACCATCTAAAAATACAGCTTCGTTATAGTATTGAATATGACCAAAATAGATTCTCATATTGAAGACGCTGACAAGACTATTCAAAATTCAAAAATAATTCAAGATGCAGCAAAACTCCTTTTAGAAAAACAACATTGGACTAAATTAGATTCAATACCTAAAGAGCTTAATAGTTTGAATGAAACCATGGACATGGTTTCAAAAATGACTACAAAATCAATGAAAGGTGCAATGCTTGCTGAATCTAGAGCAAAATCTAGATTAGCTGCAGTAAAAAAAGCATCTGCTGATACTGTGAAACATACAGCTAATGCAAAAAGAGCAGCTACCTCTTCAAAAAAATCAGCACGAAAAGCACTAGGAACTTTCAGGAAGATACTAAAAGACAAACATAACATGGTAAAATATCAAAAAGAATACAACATGCATATCAGATCTGCCATCAAATATGCACGAGTATCTCAAAAAGAAACTAAACTAGCATTAAAATCATCAAATACTGCAAGATATGCTGCACGTATGTTATTAGAACCATTAAAAATTTAATATCTGAATTATAATCGATTTATTTTTTTAATTTTTGAAATAATTATGTAATAGACTAATCTCAATACTATGAAAAAATCAGAAAAGCATTGTGTGACAAATCATCAATATTATGAAATTAGATTATGTGAATTGGCCTTATGTTCTACGTGTGATTCTTTTCTGACTTCTGTTTGGCCTACTTTGTTTTCGTACTTTGCCTTTGTTGATGCTTTTTCCTTGTTTTTGCATTTTTCTTCTATCTTTAATTCTCATTTTTTCTTTTTTTTGGTCATCTTCAATTTTTTCTAGTATTTTTCTTAGAGTTTCTGTTTCTTTTTTGGTGAGTTTCATGTTTTCTCACATAAACTATAGTTTAAAAAATTATACTGAAATCTTTTCAATAATCTCTGAGAATTTCCAATGTCCACAAATTGTGTCTGTTTTTTCGTATTGTAACAACCCATCTTCGTGCAGTAAATTTATGATATATGCTGAAAAAGGTAAAGAGCCAGTAGCACCAGGCGAATTGTAGTTTAGAATATGAAATGAATTTTCATTTTTTCCTAAAATTACATCAGACATGAATTTTCCTTTGTCGTTTATTACCGATGATCTAATTCCAGCAGTTCCCCGCTCTAGAAATTTATCAGATTCAATCATTGGCAGAAATCTTTTCACCCTATCTATCATGGATGATTTTGACATAGATGATTGTATTTCACTTAATGCCAATTTTTGAAATTGTTTATCAAATATTGCTTTTCTTGCCCCTGAGCTTAACATCTCTAACATTTTGGGAACAAACTCTTTGATGTTTTCAGATTTTTTGTAACCATATGGACTAAACACTGGAACTGCATTTGGTCCTACCTCACACCTCCCATCTACTCGAATTATCCAATGAGGATCTAAAAATGGATATTCCGGAAACTCTGGAACAGAATAGATGCTTGTTTTTGTGAGATTGTTGTATTTTTTTGGGGCTTTCCAATACTCTCCTCTAAAATGAACATCAGTATACTCTTCACCTACTCCCATATCATGAGCAATGTCTATTGATTCTCCTCCAGCTGCATTGATAACAAATTTTGCTAGAATCTCTTTTTCATGATTTAATGTAATTTTCCACATTCCATTTGATTTGGAAACTCCAGTCACTCTTTGATTGAGCAAAAATTTTGTTCCAGTATTTTTACTATCTTTCATAATTGATTTTGTAATTTTTCCGTAATCTGTTGATGCATCTCTGTAACAAAAAATAGCTTCTTCACATTCTACATTTGGCTCAATTTTTTTGAATTCGTTTTTTTCAAAAATTTCAATATCTTTTTCTGCAAGGCCATTTTGCTTTCCCCATTTGAGATATTTTTTTAGTGTTTTAGCACCTTTAGCATCTAGTGCTACTTCGATTACCCCATCTTTTTTGAATGGAATATTATGAGATTTTGTATATGTATCTAACATGTCAAAACCATGAAAAGCAGTATTTGCAAACAACTTTTTAGTTTCTGGATTGTATAGGTATGGGCCATGTACTTTTCCTGTATTTCTACTACTGGTATGATATGCTGCGGTATTTTCTTGTTCTATGACGACAATGTCTTTAGTTTTATTTAGTGGTTTGAGAAAATATGATATTGCTGTACCTAGAATTCCAGCTCCAATAATTACTATATCATAAGTATGAACCAATATTGAAAAGATGTTTATTCTTTATTTTAATTGAATGTACATAACCAAGATTAATATCAACTAAATTCTTATCTAAATTATGTTTCCTGACAAATGCTCTGTTTTAAAAGAAGGTAAGCAGTGCGTTAATCCGCCAGAGTTTGTCGTTTCTGTAGTTCATAACACAGATGAATATATGGTAGGAGTTACGTGCAACAACCATAAACAGATTGTATCCAAAAAAGTTGAACTATTACAGAAAGATGGAAAAATTCCCGCAGGTAAAATAAATTTTAGTCCCTTAAAGCCTGTAGGTACAGATTGTATAAAAGCTGATGCTGATGATTTTATTCAAATCGATCAATAGTTCCACCAAAAATTGAAATATAATATTTAGAAAATTATATTATGATTTTAGATCTCTTTTCTGATATTCTCAAAGTACCTGATGTGTTATTTGTAGTGAAAAATAACGGTGCTGTAAGTGAAATAAGAAGTAATTCATTAGGAGTTAGACAAAAAGAGAAATGGATAACTATTGGAGATAATGATGGGCCTGCCCACATGCATCTAGATTCTGAAGTTTTCTCTTACGCAAAGTTTGTAAAAGAACAAAAACCTGAAAGGACAAGCTATAGTGTTAGGTTTTTTGATAAAGATGATCAAAGAATCCTAGGTGCTTTTTTTACCAAAATGTATGATGATGAAAAAAATCTACGAGAATCTAGAGTTAGACAATACAATGAACTAGAACAAAAATATGGCTCATCCATAGAGTTTCAAAAATAAAAAAAAATCTTGTCTGAAAAAGACAAGTAGAAAAAATGCTAATATTGTGATTGCTTTTTCTTCTTTTCTTTCTCAGCTTGAAGTTTGGCAAATTCTAATTCTTCGTTAGTATGTTTGAATTTTTTCAATCTACTTATAATTAATTTCTAGATATAAAAACTCACACAAATTTTTCATTATGTTTTATGCGTAATCAATATCCGACTGAATAGATCGGTTTTTTTCCTGTCATGCCCAATTTGAGATTTTTTACTGTCAGTTTTGCCATTTCTTCTCTTGTCTCTTTTGTTGAACTGCCAATATGGGGGGCTAATACCACATTTTCAAGTTTAGTTAATTTACTTTTAGTACTAATAGGCTCCTTTTCAAACACATCCAATCCCGCACCTGCAATACTTTTTTTATTCAACGCCACAATTAGATCTTCTTGATTCACAACTCTGCCTCTAGATGTATTAATTAAAAATGCAGAGTTTTTCATTTTGTTAAAAATTTTCTTGTTAATTATTTTGTCTGTTTCTTTTGTATGTGGAACATGCAAAGATAAAACATCTGAATCTAAAATTAATTTGTTAAATGAGACATATTTTACTCCCATCTTTTTTTCTTTTGAGATGGAAAGTTTTTTTCTATTATGGTAAATAACATTCATGTCAAAAGCTTTAGCTCGTTTTGCAAGCATACTTCCAATTCTCCCCATTCCAAGAATTCCTAAGGTCTTTTTTTGTAAATCAAATCCTACATAATCATGTGCACCATAAATTTCTCTCCATTTTCCGTTACGAATTATTCTATCTCCTTCAGAAACTCTTCTCATAATATCTATCATTAATGCAAATGCTAAATCCGCTGTAGCATCAGTTAATACTTCTGGAGTATAGCCTACTCTAATTTTCATTTTTTTGGCTTGATTGATATCTATATGATCAAATCCAACACTGTAAGTACTTATGACTTTGAGATTTTTTGCAGTTTTTAACAATTCTCTATCAATATTGTCGTAAGGAAAGCAAATTAAGCCATCAATATTAGAAATTTTCTTTTCAAGTTTTGTTTTTGGTATTGGAATTTTTCCTTTGTGAATTTCAATATTGTATCTTTTCTTTAATTCCTTTAATGCAAAGTCATGTAAAGTTCTTGTTAAGAAAACTTTCTTTTTACTCATCATTCATGAGATTTATCTCAAACCATTTATACGATTTCCTTATAGTCAATTTAGATGGGTTCTGACAAGAAAGATGATGAATTTGCAATTTGTGTGGAGTGTGGAAATTCAATAGAAAAATGTGTGTGTGTTTGCCCTTATTGTGGTGAACGTGATAAATGTGAATGTGCTTTATTTGATGCAGCTACTGGTGGCTAATAGGTAAGTGATACAAATGAGTTCAGTTGATTTTACATGGCTAATTGGGGGTCCACAAGGAAGTGGAGTGGAATCTGGAGCAAATGTCTTCTCCAAGGTTTGTGCAGAAATGGGATATCACATATTTGGTAAACGGGAATTTTATTCTAATATCAAAGGTGAACACAGTTATTTTGCAGTAAGGGTATCGGATGATGTTATTCGTTCCAATGTAAATGAAATTACATTAATGACTTCTTTTGATGCAGAAACAATATTTCGTCATTATGATGAAATTTCTTCTGATGGCGGAATAATCTATGATTCTGATTTAGACTCTGTAACAACTGATGAAATACACACACTTGACATTCCTTTTAAAAAGAGATTACATGACACACTAAAAGATAAAAACAAACCATTTACAATTGGTGGAGTTCTTGAAATAGCAAAAGAAAAAGGTGTTAAACTTTATCCGGTTTCATTTCGTCAGATACTATCTAATCTGGCAGAGGAAACAAACAATCCAAAACTGAAAGGACTTATTCGAATGTTTAATGTTATTGGAGTTTCACTTTCTTTAGGATTGGTGAAAATGCCTCCTGATTCATTGTTAAAAGCAATCGATGCAATTTTTGCTAAAAAACCAAAAATTGCTGAAATTAACAAACAAGCTGCAAACTATTCTTATAATTATTCTACTGCAAAATTTTCAGATTTTACTTATTCTTTACCACAACTAGACAAATTAGATAATACTATTCTTGTTCAAGGTCATCAGGGAACTTCACTTGGAAAAATGGTAGCTGGATGTCGTTTCCAATCATACTATCCGATTACTCCTGCTTCTGATGAAAGTGTATTTTTAGAATCAAATGAAATATTACAAATTAAACATGACAGACCAGGTTCTACTGCTGTAATTCAAACAGAAGATGAAATATCTGCAATTGGAATGATGATAGGCGCTGCACTTACAGGCACCCGTTCATCAACATCCACATCAGGTCCTGGTTTTTCACTAATGGCCGAAGCCTTAGGCTGGGCAGGAATTAATGAGGTTCCAGTAGTCATAACTTTGTATCAGCGAAGCGGTCCATCAACTGGCTTGCCTACTAGACATGGACAAGATGACTTGTTATTTGCAATACATGCAGGACACGGTGATTTTCCAAAAATTGTTTATGCTTCAGGAGATATTGAAGAAAGCTTCTACGATACAGGAAATTGCTTCAACTATGCGGATGTTTTTCAGGTTCCAGTCATACACATGATGGATAAGTTTCTTTCAAGTTCTGTAGTAACTTGTAAAAAATTTAATCCCAATAAAATTACAATTGATAGAGGAAAATTGCTTGATAAAATTGATGGTGATTACAAAAGATTTGAATTCACAGATGATGGTATCTCTCCAAGATCCAAACTTGGATTAGATAATGGAATTTTTTGGAATACTGGAGATGAATCAGATGAATCTGGACATATTACCGAAGATCCTATAATGCGTCAAAAAATGATGGATAAACGAATGTCTAGATTAGATTTAATTTTGGATAAAATTCCAAATGATGAGAAAGCAATATCATTTGGTGTTTATGATTATACAATAATTTCTTGGGGTTCTACTAAGGGCCCAATTTTAGATGCAATTGAAAAATTAAAGAAAGAAGGAGTAAATGTAGGATTTATTCAAATAAAATTACTAAATCCATTTCCTACAAATTATATTAAATCTCTTTTACAAGATTCAAAAACAATTATTGATGTTGAAGCCAATCATTCAGGTCAATTAGGAAAAGTTTTCACTCAAAATACAACAAAAAACGTAGATTATTTTATTTTAAAATATACTGGAAGAGGAATGACAAGTACTGAAATTTATGATTCACTCAAAAAAATCATAGATAATAAAGCAGACCAAAGGGAGATCTTAATGCATGGCGCTTAAACTAGCTGACTATAAAACAGACGTTCATAATGATTGGTGTCCTGGATGTGGGGATTTTGGTATAGTCAACGCAATACAGATGGCCCTAGCTGAAATGGGAATCCAACGAGACAAGGCTGTAATATTTTCAGGTATTGGCTGCTCTGGGAAAACATCTCATTTTATCAATACATATGGAATTCACACGTTACACGGCAGGGTTTTGACTTTTGCACAGGGCGCAAAACTTGCTAATCCTGACTTGTCTATTGTTGCAGTTGGTGGTGATGGTGATGGATTAGGAATTGGGGCTGGACATTTTGTTGCAGCAGGTAGAAGAAATGTGGATATGACATACATCGTGTTTGATAATGGTGTATATGGTCTAACCAAAGGCCAAGCATCGCCTACTTTGAAACTTGGCGAAAAAACAAAATCATTGCCAACTCCCAATACTAATTACAACGTTAATCCTATTGGTTTGGCAGTAGCAAGTGGATTCACTTTTGTTGCAAGAGGATATTCGTATGATATTAAACATCTAAAAGATCTTATCATCCAAGCAGTAAAGCATAAAGGCCTTTCATTTTTGGATGTTCTTCAACCATGCCCAACCTATAATGATATTAACACGAGGGATTGGTATGCAGGTTTAGACATGGCAAAAGAAGCTCAAGAGCGCCATTCACGAATTTACAAACTTGAAGATACTAATTTTGATCCTGTAGTACATTATGCAGAAGAAGCAGAACTAAATGAACGACTATCGCAAGCTCTAATAAAATCTCTTGAATGGGGAAATAAAATCCCAACAGGTGTGTTTTACAAAAACGAAATAATTACACCCTATACTATGCGTCTAAGTGATAAAATTCCAAACTATCTGGAAAATCCCCCTGCCAAACAAAAAATAGCAGACAATGGTCAACCTATTACTGATATTAATGACATCATCGATTCGTTACAAGTTTAGTCTATAACATAATCAGTTATAGGCTAGTTTATCCTACCCTGATTCTACCCTTGAATATTTACGAAGCAAATCGAATCTTTCGAAAATCCATAATCAAAGGATATTTTGAACCAGAACTAGTTAATTTGGATTTTAAAAAATCCAGCATAAAACATCCTACGATTGTAGATGAAGGATTGATGCAATCTGATTTGCTTCACATCTTTTTTGATACTGATACAGGCTCTGATTACCCTGATGGGGATGAATGGTTTATTGTTGAATTGCTTTTTCCATATGACATTAAACTACCAGATCATCTTAAAGGAACAGACTACTTTACAACTATCTCTGCTGATGATAACAAAAAGTTTTGGCACCATAGAGAACTAATACGCTACAAGTATGGAAAATCAAAAAAATTAGATGAAGCATTGGGATTTATCGAATCAAAATACAAGGAACTTCACGGATTACTTGAACCATTACAAAAAGATCTTAGGTAATTTCTTTCCAAGAATTGCCTTTGAATAAATAATTGATATTTCCTGCCTTGGCATTACTTAACCGCCATCTTATGGTTTTGGGATCAAACCTGTAAATTATTTCAGTCAC
>JAWVZS010000027.1:0-8966 GCA_033722055.1 Nitrosopumilaceae archaeon | reverse complement strand
TATCTCTAGCAGTTTCGCATTTAGTATCTTGTGATTTAGATGCATTAACAATAATTCCCAAAATGCTATGCATGGACATATGGACCAAGATCACTCTTCCTATGATTTCGACATTTTTGCACACCAGATTTTCTGCTCTAAAAGTCAATGACCCAAAGAAAAAAACAGGTTATTTCTTTGGAAGTTTCTTCATAATCAGACGTAGTGTATATGAAAGTGTAGGAATGCATGAAGGAGTAAAACAAGAAATAATCGAAGATGGTGCACTTGGAAAAAAAGTCAAAGAATCAGGCCATAAAATGAAAATGGTACGTGGAGACCATTTAATTGATGCAATATGGGCAAGAGACAAGAATACACTTTGGAATGCACTAAAAAGATTAATGGTTCCACTATATTTGCAAAATAGTAATGTTGCAGTAGGGATTTTTGTTGCTGTTTTATTTTTGCTGTTTATTCCATTTCCAGTATTGATTTATTCTAGCATGTTTTTCCTTGACAGCACGTCATTTTCATTTCTATTTGGCATATCAGCAATTAGTGCAGTACTGATTTATGTTGGTGCAAGCATAGAAGCGAAGGAATTACATCTAAAAATACGACATGCACTTTTAGGCCCCATAGGAAGTTTGGTAATAGTATTAGCGTTTCTAAACGGCATGATTCAAGCAAAAAGTAGTTCAGCAGTATCTTGGAGGGGAAGACATTATTCATTAAGAGAACATACTCAAAATTCGATAAACGTATAGTAACGCTTTTAGACGAAAATCAGAGTGGATGTTCATGGATAAAACTGCTGCAATAATAAGCGGAGCAACTGGAATAGCAATAGTAGCAATAATTATTGCAGTAATATACGCACCCCCACCTCAAATCGATATTCCAGAGATTGAAGTAACAACAGGTCACGATATAATTACCGAACCTTCAGTTTATTCAAGAAACCTATCATTAGTTGAAATTTTTGAAAGAACAGAGTCAGGAGTTGTTAGAGTAAATGTACAAAGAGTCAATCAGGTAGAAGGTTCCAGTGGAGTAGGATCAGGTTTTGTATTTGATAAAAACGGCCACGTAATTACAAATGCACATGTAATAGACAATGCAAGGAAAATCATAGTTACATTTTTGGATGGAAGATCATATAATGCAGAAATTATAGGAAAAGACATCTATACAGATATTGCTGTAATTAAAGTGGATGCAGATTCAAATCTGTTAAAGCCATTATCAATAGGAGATTCGTCTAATCTCAAAGTGGGAGAGCCCATAGCAGCGATAGGAAATCCGTTTGGTCTTTCAGGTTCAATGACAGCTGGAATTGTTAGTCAATTAGGTAGGCTATTACCAACTCAAGGTTCAGGCTTTTCAATACCAGATGTTATTCAAACAGATGCAGCAATCAACCCAGGAAATTCAGGAGGTCCGTTACTGAATATGAGAGGCGAAGTAGTAGGAATAAACACTGCTATTCAATCAGCTACTGGTGAATTTACAGGAGTAGGTTTTGCTGTACCATCTCAAACTATTGCAAAAATTGTGCCTAATTTGATATTAGATGGAGAATACAAACATCCTTGGATTGGAATTTCTGGTCGAGATATAACACCGGATTTAGCCAAAGTATTGAATTTGAAAGACTCCAAAGGATTTTTGATAGTAACAGTTGTTGAAGACAGTCCTGCAGATAGAGCTGGACTACACGGATCAAATGACACAGCAGAGGTTGATGGTATTACATATCCAATTGGAGGCGATATTATACTATCAGTTGACGGGAAAGAAGTACGTCAAATAGATGATATTTTAATTCACTTACAAAGAGCAAAGTCAGTTGGTGATGACATGGTTCTAGAGATATTACGAGATGGTAGAACCACAAATGTTTCATTAACCTTAGAGGAAAGACCTAACGGAGAATAAATCAGTACAAGAATAAATACTCCGCTATATTTTTCACTCTATTGAGTAAGCTTGTATTAAAATCCGAAATTTTAAATCAAGTTTTAGATGGTAAGGAAATTTCTAAAGAAAGTTTAATGGATAATTATTCTAACATTAAAGAAAATTCATCAGAATTACTTCTAGTATCTGAAAAATTAAGAAAAAGATACAAATCAGAACATGTTACATTTTCTAAAAAAGTTTTTCTAAATACGATAAATCTTTGTAAAGACACATGTTCGTATTGTACATACAAATCAGAACCAAATGAAAATAAACTATCTATGATGTCAATAAAACAGACAAAAGATATTTTAGATATTGCAAAACAACATCACTGTGTAGAAGCTCTGTTTGTAACTGGTGAGCAGCCTGAAAAGAAGTACCCAGAAGCAAAACAATGGCTTAAAGAAAATGGGTTTTCCACCACAAACGAATATCTCATACACGCATCAGAGATAGCATTGGACAAAGGATTATTCCCCCATACCAACTCAGGTAACTTATCATATGATGAAATGAAAGAACTCAAAAAAACAAATGTGTCTATAGGCCTAATGCTTGAAAATGTAAGTGAAAGATTAACTCAAAAGGGAATGCCACATTATTTAGCAGCAAGTAAAAAGCCTAAAAATCGTCTTCAAGTGTTGGAAAATTCAGGAAAACTGAAAATACCAATAACTACTGGAATACTAGTAGGAATTGGAGAAACAGAAAATGAAATTATAGAATCATTGTTTGCCATAAAAGAATTAAATGAAAAATACGGAAACATACAAGAAGTAATAATACAAAACTTCCATCCAAAGCCAGATACCATGATGAAAGATCAACCATCAGCTGAAGAAAATTATTTCAAATTCATAGTTGCATTAACTAGAATCATAATGCCAGGAATGAATATACAAATTCCACCAAATCTATCTCCAACATCATATAGAGAATTTCTTAAAGTTGGCATAAATGATTGGGGAGGAATATCTCCACTTACGCCTGACTTTGTTAATCCTGAATTTACATGGCCTGAAATAAACGAAGTTCAAAAAAATTCTAAAAAGGCAGGCTATGAATTAAAGTGTAGATTTCCGGTTTATCCCGAATTTTTTTCATTTCTTAGTAAAGAAATAAGAGGCAAGATGAAAGAAATTGAAGATGATATGGGTTTAGTGAGGGATACATATTGGAAATAAATTCAAAATTAGAAGCATTATTCAGAAATGCAGATCCAGTAATTTCTGAAATCCTAGATGCCGCACTATCTAATAAAGAAATTTCTGCAAAAAATGGTGTGAAATTATTTGGTGCATCTGATATTGATTTTCACTTAATTGGAATAATAGCTGATGAATTAAGAAGACAGCGTGTTGGAGATATTGTCACATATGTTGTTAATCGAAATATCAATTTCACAAATGTATGCATAAAGCAATGTGGTTTTTGTGCATTTAGTAGAGATTTTAGAGAAGAAGAAGGATATTTTCTACCCACAGAGGAAATTGTAAGGCGTGCAAAGGAAGCATATGATTTGGGAGCATCGGAGGTATGCATACAGGCAGGATTGCCACCAGACATGGAACCAGATACGTATGAGAGAATTTGTAGAGAAATAAAAAAAGAGATTCCCGATATTCACATACATGGATTCTCTCCTGAGGAAATACTATACGGGGCAGAAAAATCAAAAATATCTATCAAAGAATATCTTCAAAGACTAAAAGAAGCAGGTGTAGATACACTTCCTGGAACATCTGCAGAAATACTCAATCAGGAACTAAGAGATAAGATATCACCAGGAAGAATTTCAGTAAAAAAATGGGAGGAAGTGATAGAAACTGCACATACTCTAGGAATTAAAACCACGTCCACTATGATGTTTGGACATTTAGAAACTTATGAAGACAGAATTAATCATTTAGTAAAGATAAGAGAGATACAAAAAAAGACTGCCGGATTTACAGAATTTGTTCCACTAGACTTTATTGCAAGCGAAGCACCAATGTACAAATATCAACTACATAAAAACTTGAAAGATGGCGCTAGTGGTAAAGACGTTTTATTAACTCATGCAATATCAAGAATAATGCTCAACAATCAAATTAACAACATACAGATGTCTTGGGTCAAAGAAGGAAAAAGTATTTCTCAATTATTGTTAATGTGGGGAGCCAATGATTTTGGTGGAACTTTAATTAATGAAAGTATTTCCACTGCCGCAGGTTCAAGTCACGGTCAATTGATAAAACCAATGGAAATTAGAAGAATAGTAAAAGAGATTGGAAGAATTCCTGCAGAGAGAAATACAAAATATGAAATAAAAAGAAAATTTGAAAACGATGTACACCTAGACAAACTGGATGAAATAACAGATGAAAATAAATTTAGTTCATATTTTGAATTGATTAAAATTAAAAAATTCAAATATAAGAATCCTAGAGGAAATTAATTGTCAGCCTTTGAAAAGGCATTAAATTATTCAAAAAAAAATAGAATTGATGAATGTGAGATTATATTTTCAGATAGAAAAATAACAACAATTAGAATTACCGATTCCAATATAGCAGAATTAAAGCAAAATTTTGAGAAAAATTATGGGATACGTATTATTAAAAATAAAAAGATCATAGCAACCCAAACTAGCGATGAAAGAGAACTAGAAAAAGTAATAGATGAGTCACTAGAGTTTACCGACAATATCAAACCGATTAATTTTTGGCAAAATTTACCATACAATATCAAAAAATTACCCACTATTGAGAAAACGTTTGATTCAAAATTAGACGAAATCTCAGGTTCTACTGCAACAGATATTGCAGAAGAAATGATAAATTCAACAGTTGACAAAAAGATTTGTTCTATTTCAGGCTCATTAAATATTGTTTCAGAGGCATTTGAAATTGCAAATTCACATGGTTTACAGTTAGAAAATAATGCCACATACATTTCAGGCATTATTAACGCAGATTCAGAATATGGTGAAACACAAGTCTCAGGACTTGGACATGACAGTTGTAGAACGTTAGAAAAATTTTCTCCAAAACAAATAGGAAATGATGCAAAAAAAATGTGTCTTGAATCTATAAATCCAAAAAAATGCAATGATGAAGAATATTCGATAATTTTTGAACCATACTCAGTAGGAGAATTATTGGCGTTTGTAATATCATCGAACTTTAATCTTAAAACAGTTTATGAAAAAAAGAGTTGTTTTTCTAATAAATACAAAGAAAAAATTGCAGCAGAGAATTTGAGTATTATTGACAACCCACACTTACCAGAAGGAATAGGAAGCAAACCTTTTGATGATGAGGGAGTAGCAACATCTCAAAATATCCTTGTAGAAAAAGGAGAGTTTTGCGGAATGTTTTCAAATATTTTTGATGCCGCCAAAAATAAAAAAAATACTACAGGAAATGGATCAAGACCAGGTTCTCCTATGGGACGAAGTAGTATACCTATTCCAGTTTCTAGTCCTCACAACATCACGATAAAAAATGGTGACTCAAATCAAGAAGACATGATCAAAGATACAAAACATGGAATTTTAGTTGGAAGATTATGGTATACCTATGCGGTAAATCCCATAAAAGGAGATTTTTCATGTACTGCAAGGAGTGGTATTAGAATCATTGAAAATGGTGAAATCAAACATGCAGGAAAGCCAGTCAGAATAATCCACAATTTACCAATTCTATTTCAAAACATATCAGCAATAGGAAAAAATTCTAAGAATGTTCTCCAATGGGCATCTACACCATCACATACACCATCATTGAAAATTGATGGTGTAAAAGTAAATGCTATCGATTAGGGATTAAAGAAACTTGTTATCAAATACGCAACATATGCTATGACTAAACCAATTCCGATTTTTCTGTCAATTACACCTGATTTTATCGCAACAAACAATGCCATGCTAAATGCAATCATTATTCCATAATCAACAAAAACTCCTGTAGAAATAGATATTCCTGAAATCACGGTAGCTACCCCCATGATCATTAAGATATTGTATATGTTACTACCAATAATATTACCAACACCAATATCCGTATGACCTTTCTTTATAGCTGCAATAGATGTGATTAATTCTGGAAGAGATGTACCAATAGCAATAACAGTAATTCCTATTATTCTTTCAGATACACCAAAATTTTCAGCTATTATTACAGCATTATCAACTGTTAAATTTGCACCGCCAAAAAGTAGTGCAATACCTACTCCTAAAAGCAGTATAGAACGAAGATAAGCATTTTTTGTTGTTTTAACAGAAACAATTTCTTCATTAGTTTCTAGTGGAGTATTCTTAGAATCTCTATATGTGTAAATTGTAAACGCAATTAACAATATTACTAGAACTATTCCGTCATACTGTGAAACTTCACCATCTAAAGATAAACCAACTAACAGTAATGAGAATGCCAGCATGATAGGAATCTCTTTTTTCAGTGTCAGTTTTTTAACTGCAAGTGGAACCATAATTGCTGCAATTCCAATCACCATTCCAATATTTGCAATATTACTGCCGATAATATTACCTAGAATGATTCCACCATGTTCTCCCGTAGCTGCAATACTTGCTGCTAATTCTGGTGTTGATGTTCCATAAGCTACTACAGTCATTCCGATTACCATGTTACTTATTCCAAATTTTTTGGCCAGAAGTACTCCGCCATTAACTAGCCAGTTTCCACCATAACACAGCATGGCAATACCAACTGCAGTGAGCAGAAAGTTAAGGCCAAGTTCCATGTGAAGTTCTGAATCCTTGTTTGTTTTAAAAGAGATGATTTAGCCTTATTGCATACAGATTACAAATTTGGCACGCTAGTGTAAAAAAATCAGCTAGATGGATCAAGAAAGCTTTAGTTAAGATTAATAAAGTAATTTACCGTACAGTACGGTATGATGAGAGCACGACTGACATACATACCATTAGAGGTAGCCGATCAATTCGACGACTTTATCATAAAAAGAGATGAGCAGATACTAGATGCAGTAAAGGCAAGGGCAAGAGATTACAGTACATTATCTTTGCTAAAATTACTATATCAAGTACGACAGAACCCAATGACGTTTTCGGAGTTGTATTCAAAATCAAAGATTAGAATGAAGAAATCATTTCTAAATTATTTGCATCTTTGTGTGGACTACAACTTTATTCAAAAACAAGCTGTAGGATCAAATATGATCTACTCCATAACTGACAAAGGTAGAACAATGCTCAATCTATTTATGCAGAAAAACTAAGGTTCATCAAACCTAATTTTCTATTTTTATTTGTCATGCATTCTTTGTAGTTTTATCATATAACTACTAAAACCGAAAGTAGATTTTCAAAGTAGAGAAAGGACGCCGATTATTTATGCAATGATATGGATAATTGTAAAGTGGTCCTAAAATCCTTTGAGTATAACATACCTCAGATCACATATCTAATTAAGACAAAATTATGGGCACAGGTAATAGCAGGATTAATTCTAGGCCTAATTTTTGGGATAATTTTAGGACCAGAGGTTGGAATAATTCCAAAAAATATTGTAGAAGTGACAACGGATTGGTTATCAATACCTGCCAATTTGTTTTTAAAAATAATACAAATGATAATCATTCCACTCATCTTTGCGTCCATAATTCGTGGTCTAATGTCTGCAGGTAGTGGAGAGCAGTTACGAACTTTAGGATTAGGTACAACATTATATTTTGTCATTACAACTGCAATTGCTCTTGTAATAGGGATTACAATCGCATCAACTATTGAACCTGGGAATTTTATTGACAGTTCTTTAATTTTTGAAAGTTTTGGAATTGAAAATACACAAGAGAATACAGTTGAAAATACAGAATTCACAATAAGAGATATTCCTCAAAATATAACGGCATTAATCCCAAGCAATCCTTTGGCATCATTTTTGTCAGGAGAGATGCTTAGCATAATCATATTTGCCATGTTTATTGGAGTTGCAATGATATCACTTCCAAAAAAAAGTTCACAGCCTTTACTAGATTTGTTAGAATCAGTGCAAAAAATCACTATGAAAGTAGTTTCATGGGCTATGAGACTAGCACCTTTTGCAGCTTTTGGGCTAATGGCAGATGTTACATCAAAGTTGGGCCTTACAGCAATACTCGGATTAGGAGTATATATGGCAACAGTAGTGATTGGTCTCTTTACAATGATGATCGTGTTTATTTTCATAATTAAGTTTCTTGCAAAGAGACCAATAATGGAAACACTAAGAATCATGAAGGATCCTTTGTTGCTGGCATTTTCAACATCTAGCTCTGCAGCAGTAATGCCAGTATCAATAAAGACTGCAGAAGAAAAACTAAAGGTAAAACCATCAGTATCCCAATTTGTAATACCACTTGGAGCTACCATTAACATGAATGGGACCGCATTGTATCAAATTGTTGCAGTATTTTTCTTGGCTCAATTATTCAGTATTGATTTAGGAATAACAACAATTCTTTTAATCGCTCTAACGGCTCTTGCGGCATCTATAGGAGCACCATCAGCCCCAGGAACAGGCATAGTCATTCTTTCAACAATATTAGTAACAGCAGGAGTGCCAGCTGTAGGAATAGTTCTTCTTTTAGGAGTAGATAGAATACTAGACATGACCAGAACAATGATCAATGTTGCAGGTGATCTTACAGCATGTGTATTTTTTGATTCTAAAACAAAATCAAGTAAGATAGAAGAAAGGTAGATTTAATGTCTAAAAGGTTAGAAAGTTTTCATTCAATAAAGTAATTAGACCGAATAAATGGACTCAAACAATGAAAGAAAATAATTTTCCCGAAGCAGAGGTATTTGAATTTAAAAAAACGAATTTAAAAAGTCCAATAATTTTTGCAGGTTTCGTAGGGGCAGGGCTAGTAGGTCCATTATCAATAAATCACATTATTGAAAAATTAAAAATGAAAGAGATTGGAGTTATGAGATCAAAATATTTGCCACCATCAACTGTTTTTATCAGAGGAAGGTTACGACATCCTTTCAGATTTTATGCAAACAAAGAAGG